>DASQJU010000078.1:0-10778 GCA_035630915.1 Allosphingosinicella sp. | reverse complement strand
CCGCAGTTCGTCTTCGGGGAGGGTGGAGAGGGTATCCGGATCGATCAGCACCAGCGACGGCGCGTGGAAGGCGCCGATCAAATTCTTGCCCTGCGCCGCGTTGACCCCCGTCTTGCCCCCCACCGCCGAATCGGCCTGGGCGAGCAGGCTCGTCGGGACCGCGATCCAGCCGCATCCGCGCTTCAGCAACGCCGCCGCGAACCCCGCCACGTCGCCGACCACGCCGCCGCCGACGGCCACGACATGGTCGCCGCGCCCGATGCCGGAGTCGATCATCGCCTCGAGCAGCCGCTCCACTGTCGCGAGTGTCTTGCTCGCCTCCCCAGAGGCGAGGACGAACCGCCCGGCGAAACTTGCCCCGAGCCTGTCCGGCCAGCCGGCATGCGCGACATTCTCGTCGGTGACCAGGAACAGGCGGCTCGCGGGCAATTCGGTGTCGCCGAGCCCGCCGATGACGATCGGGTAGCCGAGCGCGTCGATCCTGGTCATCCGAGCGCCGCGACGATGTCGTCGATCGTCCGCTCCACTTCGCCGGCCCGGATCGCGAGATGGGCCTGCGCGTAAATCGGGTTTCGCACCTCGGCCATGTCGCGCAGGAGCGCGAGCGGATCCTTGCCGCGCACCAGGGGCCGATGATCGCGCCGGCCAACGCGCTCCGCCAGCAGCTCCAGCTCGGCATCGAGCCAGATTACGGTGCAGCGCTCGAGCATCAGCGCGCGCGTGGCCGGATCGACGAAGGCGCCGCCGCCGGCTGCGATCACCTGTCGCGGCCCTTCGATCAGGCGGGCGATGACCCGGCGCTCGCCGTCCCGGAAATGCGCTTCGCCATAATGTTCGAAAATCTCGCCGACGGTCATGCCGGCGGCCGCCTCGATCTCCCCGTCGGCGTCGGCGAAGGGCAGGCCGAGCCGCCGCGCGAGCCGGCGCCCGACGGTCGTCTTGCCCGCCCCCATCAGCCCGACGAGCACGATCGACCTTTCGTCGCTACGCGGGCGGTTCTCCATGATCGGGGGCTATACAGAGCGCGCCCGCGTGGGGCAAAAGGCCGCATGCCCAAATATGACTTCGCACCCGCGCGCCGCCGCCGTTCCCCGGTCCCCGTCATTCTCCTCCTCATCCTCGTGCTGATCGTCGGCCTGCTGGTCTACGCCTGGGCGAAGAACACCGAGGTCGCGCCGACCAACATGGAGCAGGACGTCACCAATGCGCTGGCGCGCTAAGGCGCTGCTCCTCGCCGGCGCCGGGGCGCTGGTCGTCGCTTTGCCCGTCCTCGGGCAGAGCCGCGATGCGCCCGAATCGATTCTTCCGCCCGGTTTCAACGACCCCGCCAACGTTCCGCCGAGCGAGAACAAGGCGGCGCCCCAGCAGCCGGACCGCCCGCCCCCCGGGCAAAGCGCGCCGTCGGTCCCGACCGCCGCTCCAACCGGCGAGCCTTCGGGCAATGCGCTGGGCGACATCGAGGAGGTCGCGCTCGATCAGGCGGCGATCCCGCGGCCGACCAACTATTTCACCATCCCCGAAGGCGCGGCGCGCCCGACCGACGTGGTCGGGCCGCTCGAGCCGGGGCATTTCGGGCTCGGCCCCAATGCCTTCGGCCCCGGGGACGCGCGGCTCTACGCGGCGCTCATGCGGCGGGTCCACGCGCCGCTCCCGTCGCGCTGGACCTCGATCCTGCTGCGCCGCGCGCTTCTCTCGCGCCTTGCCGCCCCGGCCGGCGTTCAGCCGGTCGACTGGGTCGCGGAGCGCGCCGGCCTCCTGCTGCGCATGGGCGAGGCCGACGGCGCGCGGATGCTGGTCGAGTCGGTCGATGCCCAGAATTACACGCCGCGGATGGTCGAGGTCGCGGCGCAGACCGCGCTCGCCACCGCCGACCCGTCCGCTTTGTGCCCCCTGGTCGCGCCGGCGCGCAGCTGGTCGCGCGACACCGTCTGGATCCTCGCCGACGGCATGTGCGCCGCGCTGGAAGGCGAGGCGGCGCGGGCGACGGCCCTGATCGACCAGGCGCGCGGCGAAGCGGGCACCAGCGTCGATCTGCTGCTCGCCGAGAAGGTCGTCGGGGCGGGCGCCGAGACCCGCCGCGCCGTCGACATCCAGTGGGACGGTGTGAACGAGATCAATCCGTGGCGCTTCGGTCTCGCCAGCGCGGTCGGCCTCGAGATACCCGCCCGATTGATCGGCGCGGCCCCGCCGGAGATGCGCGCCTGGCTCGCCCGAGCGCCGATGGTTCCGCTGGAGCAGCGCCTCGACGCCGCCTCGACCGCCGCGACGCTCGGCGTCTTCTCCTCGCATTCTCTGGTCGAGCTCTACAGCCTGATGCTCGACGAGACCGACCCGGCCGAAGTGTCCGGTTCGGTTGCCGAGCGGCTGCGCAACGCCTGGGTCGGCCGCGATGCCGCTGCTCGGATGGAGGCGATGCGCGCGCTCTGGGTTCAGGAGGGCGCCGATCCCTATGCCCGCTCGATCCTGACCGCGGGCGCCGCCGCCCGCATCGCGCCCTCGGCGGACTATGCCGCCGATGCCGGCGCGCTGATCGCGGCGATGCTGAGCGCCGGCATGGACCGCGAGGCGGCGCGCTGGGCGCCCGTCGTCGAGGATGCGGACGAGGGCGACCGCGCCTGGGCATTGCTTGCGGTCGGCGCGCCGCGACCGGTGGTCGGCGACCGGTTGGATGCCTTTGTCGCGGCCGACGACACCCCCGGCCGCCAGCGTTCGCAGCTCCTGGCCGCGGCGCTGGCCGGACTCGGACGGATCACCGCCGATCGGGCGGCGAGCGCCGGCTTCCGGCCCGGCGAGGAGGATCGCTGGACGATGGCGATCGAGCAAGCGGCGGAGCAACGCGCCCCGGGCGCGGTGGCCCTGCTCGCCGGCGTAGGCATGCAGACCGCGACCTGGCAGGGCGTTCCGGCCCCCTATCTCTACCGCATCGTCCGCGCGCTGCGCGAAGTCGGGATGGACTATGAGGCGCGGATGATCGCCGCCGAGGCCGTGGCGCGGCTGTGACCGCGCCCGGGGACGGGCAGGCCATCGCCGCCTTCCTCGAAATGATGGCCGCCGAAGCCGGGGCGGCGCGCAATACCTTGCTCGCCTACGAGCGCGATCTGAACGGCGCCTCGGCCTTGCTTGAGGCGGGTCTCGCCGCGGCCACGCCCAAGGCTCTCGCGCGGCTCGGCGAGGCGTGGATGCCGCTCAAGCGGGCCACGGTCGCGCGCAAGGCGGCGGCGCTGCGCCGCTTCTTCGGCTTTCTCCACGACGAAGGGATGCGCCCCGACGATCCTTCCGCCGCGCTACCGCGTCCCTCGCCCGAGCGGCCGCTGCCGCGCATTCTCGATCACCGCGCGGTCGATGCCCTGTTCGCCGAGATCGAGCGGCGCAAGACTGCGGACGCGCCCGGGGCCTTGCGCCTCGCGGCCCTGATCGAGCTGCTCTACGGCTCCGGCCTCCGCGCCACCGAGCTCGTCTCGCTGCCGCGGAGCGCCATCTCGCCCGATCGGCCGTTCATCATCCTCAAGGGCAAGGGGGGCCGCGAGCGGCTGGTGCCGATCTCCGACCGCGCCCGCGCCGCAGTCGCCGAGCACGCCGCCGGCGTGCCGCGCGACGCGCTCTACCTCTTCCCCTCGGGCAAAAAGCATCTGAGCCGGGTCCGGCTTTATCAACTGGTCCGCGAGCTCGCCGCGGCCGCCGGGATTCCGCCCGAGCGGATCAGCCCGCACGTCCTCCGCCACGCCTTCGCGACCCATCTTCTGGAGGGCGGCGCCGACCTGCGGGCGGTGCAAACCTTGCTCGGCCATGCGGACATCGCCACCACCCAGATCTACACCCACGTCGACTCGCGCCGCCTGATCGACCTGGTCAACCAGCGCCATCCGCTCGTTGACGCGCCGCGCAAGCGCATCTAACCCGCCCGCCTCATGGCCACTTTCCTGGATTTTGAAAAACCGATCGCCGAGCTGGAAGCGCGCATCGAGGAGCTGCGCGAGACCGCTTCGGCCGGCGAGGCCAATATCGAGGCCGAGATCGCCAAGCTCGAGGAGCGCTCCGACCGGCTGCTGCGCGACACCTATACGAAGCTGACGCCCTGGCAGAAGACGCAGGTCGCGCGGCATCCGGAGCGGCCGCATTTCAAGGATTATGTCGCCGCCTTGGCCGACGATTTCGTGCCGCTCGCCGGCGACCGGAATTTTGCCGACGATCAGGCGATCATCGGCGGGCTCGCCCGGATGGGCGGCCGCAAGGTGATGCTGATCGGCCACGAGAAGGGCGACGACACCGCCAGCCGGCTCCGGCACAATTTCGGGATGGCGCGGCCCGAAGGCTATCGCAAGGCGATCCGCCTGATGCAGATCGCCGACCGCTTCGGCCTGCCGGTCGTCACTCTGGTCGATACGCCGGGCGCCTTTCCCGGAGTCCAGGCGGAAGAGCGCGGCCAGGCCGAAGCGATCGCCCGGTCCACCGAGCAATGCCTTGCCCTCGGCGTCCCGATCGTCGCGGCGATCGTCGGGGAAGGGGGCTCGGGCGGCGCGATCGCGCTTGCTGCCGCGAACCGGGTGCTGATGCTCGAGCACTCGATCTATTCGGTGATTTCGCCCGAGGGCTGCGCCTCGATCCTGTGGCGGACCGCCGACAAGGCGGCCGAGGCGGCCGAGGCGATGCGGGTCACCGCCGGCGATCTCATGCAGCTTGGCGTGATCGACCGGATCGTCACCGAGCCGATCGGCGGCGCGCACCGCCATCAGGCGCAGGCGATCGCCGCGCTTGGCGAGGCGATCGGCGAGGAGCTCGGCGAGCTCGAAACGCTCCCGCCCGAGGCGGTTCGCGCCCAGCGCCGCGAGAAATTCCTGACTCTGACTTGAGCGACGGACGCGAAAAGGGCGGCGCAATCGCTTGCGCCGCCCCTCGCGTCACGTGTCGATTGGTCGGCTTAGCCGTCCATCGCCGTCGAGACGTTGTTGAAGGTGGTGCTGAGGCTGCTGCCCAGGCCCTGCATGGCCGTGATGGCGGCGACAGCGATAAGAGCGGCAATCAGGCCATACTCGATGGCGGTGGCGCCCTTCTTGTCCTTGATCAGCTTACGAATGAACATTTCCGGTCTCCTTGGTTCCACGTCTTCTTCGGAAGTCCACACTTCCTCGCCGCGCCCCCATTTGTCTTGCTTGGGCCAGCTAATTTCGCAGACTAAAGACGGCGGGTTGAAAAAGGTTTAACGCGCCGCCGCGCTAAACGCTGGTCACTTCGGTCGCGACGTGATTCCACATATTGGTGGTCGTCGTGGCGACGGTCGTCAGCGCGCCCACCATGGCGAGGAAGATGAGCGCCAGGATCAGACCGTATTCGACGGCCGTTGCACCTTGCTCGTCCTTGATAATCCTCAGAAAGCGCCGCATCTCTTTCCCCATCGTCCCCCGCGGGCATTGTGCCCGTCGAGCGCCTGAGAATAGCTGAGTGTCGTTAATGAACCGCTACCGCGAGGCGCCTCTTTGCAAAAAAATCCGACACTGATGGTGGTCGCGGCGGCCCTGGCCGACTCGGACGGGCGGATTCTGCTGCAGCAGCGCGCGCCGGGCCGGTCGATGGCCGGGCTGTGGGAGTTTCCGGGCGGCAAGGTCGAATCCGGGGAGCTGCCCGAGGACGCGCTGATCCGCGAGATCGACGAGGAGCTGGGCATAAGGCTTGAGGCGGCGGCGATCCAGCCGGCCTGTTTCGCCAGCGCGCCGCTCGGCGAGCGGCACATGGTGCTCTTGCTCTACATATGCCGCGAATGGCGCGGCGAGCCCGCGCCGCTCGACGCGTCGGCGCTGAAATGGGTGCGGGTGGAGGAGATGGTCGCCGACGAGATGCCGCCGGCGGACCGGCCGTTGATCGCCCTCCTCAGCGCGCTGCTGGAGGCTTGAGCGCGTCGGCGAGCGATGCCGTCGCGCTCCCGCGGCGTGCCGGGCGCGGTTGATCGGGGGCTGGGGCCCAGCCGCTCAAATGCACGATCTCGAACCGCTCGGCGACCTTGCCGTCGGGCTCGGCCTGGCCGGCGAAGGCGGCGGCCGCGGCGGCAAGTCCAAAGCGGTCGATCGGTCGGCGCGAACGGTCGGTCAGGATGTTCGTCCCGCCCATCGCCCGCAGGTCCTCGACCAAAGAGGCGAGCGAGGAAAAGCGCACGGTCAGCGTCTCGGCATCCACGACGGGCAGCGCGAAACCGGCCCGCACGAGCAGGTCGCCCGCCGCTTTAACGTCGATCTGGGGGTGGATCCGGGGCGAGGCCGTTTCCTCGGCCGCGCGCATCGCCGCGCGCAGCCGGGGCAGGCTGCCGGCGCCGACGAAGGCGCCGAGGAACAGCCCGTCCGGGCGCAGCGCGCGGCGGATCTGGGCCAGCGCGCCGGGAAGGTCGTTGACCGTGTCCAGCGCCCCCGCCGAGACGATCAGGTCGAAGCGCCCCGGCGGGAAGGGCAGGCGGTCTTCCTCGGCCTGGACGCCGCCCGCAGCGAACGCCGCGCCCGCATCCACGGACGTGACGTCGAGCCCCCGCGCGCGCAGCAGAGCCGTCAAATGGCCGCCCGCGCAGCCGAGATCGAGCGCGTCGGCGAAGTCGCGCTGGACGAGGTCCAGCCGCGCGGCGATTTCATCGGCCATGTGCCGGAAGAGATAGTCGGCGCTTCCCGCGCTCGCCGCCGCCCGGTCGCGCCGAAGCCGGCGCAGGTGTCGGTCGAACGGCCGCTCGAGGGGATTATCGTCGCTCACCGCGCGGCTATAGCAAAGCGTCCGGCGGCGGACAGCGTGCCTGTCCGGTTTCGGACAGTCGGCCCCTTGGTCCTTTACCGTCCCGCTCTGCGGGCGAATGGCACGGCGCTTGCGTCTCTCTTTGAATTAAGTGGCTTTATCTTCGCTTGGCCTTGCAGGTGCTTGCCGATAAAAGCCGCAGGGAGCCGAACAAGTGTATTGCATCACTAAAACAGTTGTGCGAGTAAACGAACCCTGATGACGGAACATGCTTTCGAGCCGATGCGCCGCGCGATGGTCGCGGGCCAGTTGCGCACGACGGGGGTCAACGATCCCCGCGTCGTGGCGGCGATGGGCCGCGTGCCGCGCGAGCGCTTCGTGCCCGAGGAGCGGCGCGCGCTCGCTTATGCGGACGCGATCGTGCCGCTCGCCCCGGGCCGCGCGCTGAGCCCGCCAATGGCGGTCGGGCTCATGCTGACCGAGGCGCGGCTGCGCGGGGATGAGCATGCGCTCGTGGTCGGCGCAGCGACCGGCTATGCGGCCGCTTTGCTCGCCGAGCTCGTCGCTTCCGTGGTCGCGCTCGAGGAGGATGACGCGCTGGCCGCCGATGCCAGGCAGGCGCTCAAGGGGAGCGCGGTGACGCTCGTCAAAGGGCCGCTGGCCAAGGGCTGGGCCAAGGCGGCGCCCTATGATTTCATTCTGATCGACGGGGCCGTCGAGCGCGTGCCGCAGGCCCTGATCGAGCAGCTCGCCGACGGCGGCCGGATGGCGCTGGCGATCGCCGATCGGGGCGTCAGCCGCCTCGCGATCGGCCGCTCGGTGGCGGGCGCGTTCGGACTCACCGCCTTCGCCGATGCGGCGACGGCCTTCCTGCCCGGGTTCGCCGAACCTCGCGGCTTCAGTTTTTCGTGATACGGAGTGCATTGATGCGGGGACGCATGTTGGCGGCGGTCGCCATGATCGCGATGAGCGGGGGCGCCTTTGCTCAGGTCGGCACCGTGCCGAGGCCTGAGGGCGGCGTGCTGCCGCCCGCCGGGCCGACCCAGGATCTGCGGGGCGCGCTGGGCCAGACCTACCAGACCAACCCGACCTTGATGGCCCAGCGCCAGTCGCTGCGCGCTACGGACGAAACGGTCGCCCTGGCGCGGGCGGAGGGGCGGCCGCAGGTCGATACCAGCGCCGGCTTCAACCAGGACGTGGTCACCCGCAACCTTGGCAGCAACCAGCGCGATTTCAGCGCCAGCGCCACGGTCAGCATGCCGCTCTATGCCGGTGGGCGCATCCGCAATTCGGTGCGCGCGGCG
Source organism: Allosphingosinicella sp. (assembly GCA_035630915.1). Classification (GTDB taxonomy): domain Bacteria; phylum Pseudomonadota; class Alphaproteobacteria; order Sphingomonadales; family Sphingomonadaceae; genus Allosphingosinicella. The sequence goes on along the minus strand of DASQJU010000078.1, from coordinate 2,769 downwards.
AATACGCGGGTCGAAGCGGGCCGCGCCGACCTGCGCGCGACCGAGGGCGACGTCTTCACCGAGGCGGTCGCCGCCTACATGGACGTGATCCGCGACCGCTCGATCCGGCAGCTCAACCAGAATCAGGTTCGCGTGCTGGAGACCAACCTGCAAGCGACTCGCGACCGCTTCGAGGTCGGCGACCTGACCCGCACCGACGTTGCCCAGTCCGAGGCGCGGCTTTCGCTGTCGCGGAGCAACCTCGCGGTCGCCGAAGGGCGGCTTCAGGCGAGCGAGGAGAATTACCGCCGCGTGATCGGTCAGCTTCCGCCTGATCTCCAGCCGCCGCCGCCGCTGCCGACGCTTCCCGCCGACATCGACACGGCGACTTCGACGGCGCTGGCCGACAACCCCGATCTTCAGTCGATCGCCGCCCGCGCGCGCGCGGCCGGCTTCGACGTCAGGGTCGCGCGCGGCTTCCGGCTGCCCACGGTGACCGCCTCCGGCGTCGCCCGCCATTTCGATTTCCTCGGCACCGCGAACAATGGCACCGGCGGCCTCGGCATTATTCCGGACAGCAACACCAGCACCGGCTTCGGCCTGACGATGAGCCTGCCGCTCTACCAGGGCGGCGGCGCGAGCGCGCGGGTGCGCCAGGCGCAGGCGCTTCGCGGCCAGCTGCTCGAGCAGGCGATCGGCGTCGAGCGCTCCGTGATCTCGAATGTGCGCGCGGCCTACGCCACCTATGTCGCCGCCAGCCAGGCGATCGATTCGCAGACCATCGCGGTCGCCGCCAACCAACTGGCGCTCGAAGGCACGCGGGCCGAGCAGACGGTCGGCACGCGCAACATCCTCGACGTGCTCAACGCCGAACAGGAGCTGCTCAACAGCCAGGTGCTGCTGGTGACCGCGCGGCGCGAGGCCTATGTCGCCGGCTTCCAGCTGCTCAACGTGATGGGCATGGCCGAGGCGCAGGACCTCAATCTCGATGCCGGCCCACTCTACGATCCGACGATCAACTATGATCGCTATGCCGACAGCTGGTCGGACTGGAACGACGGGCCGCGGATTGCGCCGGTTTCGACCCGGACTGCCCCGGTCGGTGCACAGAGCCCCGTGACTCAATTGCCCCAATAGGCCATAAGGCCTTCGTCATGGGGGATATTCACAAGGACCCGTCGATGGAGGACATCCTCGCTTCCATCAAACGCGTGATCGCGGAGGACGTCGGCGCGGGCGAGCGCCGCGGCGGGCTCGCTGTGCCGCGCCGGCGCGTGCCCCGGCCCGAGCCCGTGATCGACGGCGACGACGATGTGCTCGAGCTCGACGATCCCGTGACCGACTCGACGGGCCTCCTGTCCGACGATGCGGCCGCCGCCAGCCGCGAGCGGCTCGCCAGCCTTTCCGCGCTGCGCCAGCGCAGCGAACCGCCGACCGATACCGGCGCGCTCGAGGCGGTCGTTCGCGAGATGCTTCGGCCGGTGCTCAAGGAATGGCTCGACCAGCATCTGCCGGAAATCGTCGAGGATCTGGTCACCCGCGAGATTGCGCGGATTACGGGTCGCGACATCTAGTTTCGTTAAAGGGGCGGTGCTACGCCGCTCATCCATGAGAAAGACGCTGTCCGCAAGCCTCGCTTTGCTCGCCTTCGCCGCGGCCCCGGCCGCTCTCGCCCGCCCGATCACAGCGACCGACCTCGCGACGATGCGCCGCATCGGCGCGCCGGCCGTCTCGCCCGACGGGCGATGGCTGGTCTATCAGGTGCGCGAGACCGATCTCACGGCGAATCGCGGACGCACCGATCTGTGGTTCCTGGATCTCGGGCAAGCGGGCGCCCAACCGACCCGCCTGCTCAACTCTCCGGAATATAACGAGGGGTCGCCGACCTTCTCGCCGGACGGCGAGTGGATCTACTTCATCTCCAACCGTTCCGGTGACGACCAGGTCTGGCGCAAACACCGCGATCAGCCCCCGTCTCAGGTAACCAGCGTTGAAGGCGGCCTGTCCGGCTATTCGATCGCGCCGACGGGAGACCGGATCGCGATCTGGGCCGATCGAGACATGCGTTGCCCCGACTTCAACTGCGCCGACATCCCGACCGCCCGCGTCGGCCAGGGCAGCGGCCGCGTCTATGACGAAACCTTCGTTCGCCACTGGGACACGTGGAGCGAACCCGGCGTGCGCTCGCGCATCTTCACCTTCCCGCTGGAGGGCGGCGTGGCCCAGGGCGCGGGGACTCCGGTCGCGCCGCGCCTCGTCGGCGATGCGCCGACCAAGCCGTTCGGCGGCGCGGAGGAAATCTCCTGGAGTCCGGACGGCCGCACGCTCTATTTCACGCTGCGCGAGGCCGGCCGGCACGAGCCGAACTCGACCAACATGGACATCTTCGCCGTCCCCGCTGACGGCAGCGCGGCGCCGACCAACCTCACCGCGGCGAACGAAGGGATGGACACCGGCCCGGTGGTGTCCCCGGACGGGCGCTGGCTTGCCTATACGGCGATGGCGCGGGCGACCTACGAAGCCGACCGCCAGGTCGTCCAGTTGCGCGATCTGCGCAGCGGCGAGACCCGCGCGCTGACGCAAGCCTGGGACCGCTCGGTCGGTTCGATCGCCTGGGCCGCGGACGGCCGCAGCCTGCTGGTCACCGCGGGCGACACGCTCGACACGCCTGTCTTCCGTGTCGATGTCGGCACTGGCCGAGTCACCCGCCTTACCCAGGCGGGCACGGCGGGCAACGTCGTGCCGCTCCCGGATGGCTCGATCCTCTATACACTCAATTCGCTGACCGCC
>DASQJU010000077.1:0-2240 GCA_035630915.1 Allosphingosinicella sp. | reverse complement strand
ATCGTTCGGCCTGTTCATCGAGCCCTGCCAGATCGAGAAGGTCGTGGTGGACTTCGAGGGGGAGATGCGCGCCGTCTGCGCCACGCTCGGCATCGACTGGCGCCCGGAGCTGGCCGATTTCGCCGCGCATGTCGGCGAGCGCGGCGTCGCGACTCCCCGCGCGGCGCAGCTTGCCGAGGGGCTGAACGCAAAGAGCATCGGTCGGTGGCGCAACTATGCCGGCGAGATGGCCGGGATCCTGCCGATCCTCGAGCCGTGGGTGCAGCGCTTCGGCTACGCCTGAGGCTCGATCACGAAATGGGTGAGCGACAGGCTCTCGCGCCGCGAGCGCAGGATGAGCTTGAGCAGGGCCAGATAGGCGGCGAGTCCTGACAAGGCGGCGATCGCCACGCGAAGCCCCAGGTTCTCGATCGGCAGCGCCATGACGACCAGCGCGACTCCGAGATCGGCGGCGGCGGCCGGCAGCGCGACCGCCGCGTAGAACAGAGGCACCTCGACCCCGAACTCCCGCCGCAGGATCGCCCGGCGCAGGATGGCGGCGCCTGTCGTCGCCAGCAGGGCCGCGAGCGCCGCTCCGGGAAGGCCCAGCCCGGCGATCAGCAGCGGTCCGCAGACCAGGGTGATCGCGGCGCTGGTCAGCGTGATGAGGATGACCCGCTGGGCGCGGCGGAAGAGCAGGATCAGGTCGCTGACCCCGAACGCGCCCTGGACCGTCTCCGCCGCGCCGAGCAGCAGCATCGCCCAATAGCCGGCGACGAATTCCGGGCCGATCAGGGCGAGCAAGGGCGCGCCGACGACCGCCAGCGCGGCGAGGGCCGGGAGCTGGATGGCGAGAATGAGCCGCGCGGCCGATGCGGTCGCCTGGCCGGTCCGCGCCGCGCCGCCATGGACCAGGGTGCGCGAGACGATAGGAGTCAGTAGGCCGTCGAAGCTCTGGCGCACCTGGCGGATCGGCGTGCGCACCTGCTGCGCCATGCCGTAAATGCCGGCCGGCGCCTCGCCGAGCAGCAGGCCGACGAGGTAGAGATCGAGCCGGCCCGCGAGCGCGCCGACGAAGTCGCTGAGCGTCGGCCAGGCGGTCTGGCGGGCGATGGCGAGCAGGCGCCGGGAGCTAAGCCGCCAAGCCGCCAGCTTGAACGGCCCGAGGCAGCGCCGAGCGCCGATCAGGGCGAACAGCAGGGCGGCGAGCGTCCCGGCCCAATAGCCGACGATCAGGCCGGTCTCGCGCCAGCCGATCGCCCAGGCCGCGGCCGCGGCGACGACCCCGACATAAGGCTCGATCACCGAACGTCCCCAGACCTGCCAGCGCATCCGGTGAGTCCAGCGCGTCGCGGCGAGCAGCAGATCGAGCAAAGCCTGGCCGAGGACCATCGGCGCAAGCAGGAACAGGGCCAGCTCGGTGTTGGCGGCGGCAAGATCGGGCAGCAGCGTAACGAGGAGCATGATCGGCGCCGCGCAGGCGAGGCCGGCGAGCAAAACGAGCGCGATCGAATCGAGCAGGATATGCGCCGGCGGCCGCTCCGCCCCGCCTTCATCGAGCAGCTTGAAGATCTGGCGCTTGAGGCCGGCGCCGCCGATCGTCACCGCCAGCTCGACCACGGCGACGGCCACGGCATAGGCGCCGAACAGGGTGGCGCCGAACAGGCGGCCGGCGACGAAGATGAAGAACAAGCGCGCGCCGAAGCGGATCAGGAAGCCGAGCGCGGCGGAGCGGCCGCCTCTCAGGATCAGACGCTGCGCGGAGGCGGTCACCCTTTTCTTCTATCCGCGCCTCAGGCGGGATCAAGCGCGATCCAGACCGGAGCGTGATCGCTGGCCTTGTCGCGGCCGCGAACATGGCGGTCCACGCCGGCCGCTTTCAGCCCTTTCCTGGCCTGCTTGTTGAGCAGCAGATGGTCGATCCGGATGCCGGCATCGCGTTCGAAGGCACCGCGCCAATAGTTCCAGAAGGTGAAGATGCGCTCCTTCGGATGGAGGTGGCGCAGGGCGTCGGTCCAGCCCGCCTTCAGCAGGGCGGCATATTGGGCGCGGGGCTCGGGCTGGAACAAGGCGTCGTCGAGCCAGCGCTCGGGCTTGTAGACGTCGAGATCGGTCGGGATGACGTTGTAATCGCCGGCGAGGACGATCGCGCAGTCCGCCTCCAGCAGTGAAGCGGCATGCGCGATCAGCCGCTCCATCCAGGCAAGCTTGAAATCGAACTTTGGCCCCGGCTGGGGATTGCCGTTCGGGGCGTAGAGGCA
>DASQJU010000076.1:0-3200 GCA_035630915.1 Allosphingosinicella sp. | reverse complement strand
TATCCGGCCGAACTCCAGCTTGAAGTCGACCAGGCGGATGTTGATCGCCGCAAACATGCCGCACAGGAAGTCGTTAACGCGGATCGCCATCGCGGCGATGTCCTGCATCTCGTCGTTGTTGGCCCAGCCGAAGCACGCGATGTGCTCTTCGGCGACCATGGGGTCCTGCAACTCGTCGGACTTTAGGTAGTATTCGATCAGGGTGTGCGGCAGCGGCTCGCCTTCCTCCATGCCGAGGCGCTTCGACAGCGAGCCCGCGGCCACGTTGCGCACGACCACCTCGAGCGGGATGATCTCGACCTGGCGGACGAGCTGCTCGCGCATGTTGAGCCGGCGGATGAAGTGGGTCGGGATGCCGATCGTTCCGAGCAGGGTGTAGAGATGCTCGGAGATGCGGTTGTTGAGCACGCCCTTGCCGGCGATCGAACCCTTCTTCTGGGCGTTGAACGCGGTCGCGTCGTCCTTGAAATACTGGATCAACGTGCCCGGCTCGGGACCCTCGTAGAGGATCTTGGCCTTACCTTCGTAGATCATCCGGCGGCGTGACATGGGGTAGGGGGCCTCCGGCCGGGGAAAGGAAGGCGGCTCTATAGTGGAGCGGGGGGCGGAGGGCAAACGGCCGTCAGGTGACCTTGCCGCGCACCGCAAATCTCGGCTCGCGCCAGGTTTCGCGCTGCATGATGTCGGCGAGCCGGTCGACGCCGATCCAGATGTCCTCGAAGCCGAGATAGAGCGGGGTGAGGCCGAACCGGATGGCGTCTGGGGCGCGGAAATCGCCGATCACCTCGGCCGCGATCAGCGCCTGGCAGATCTCGAAGGCGTGGGGATGGGCGAAGGAGATGTGGCTGCCGCGCGCATCTTCGCAGCGCGGGCTGACGCAAATGAGCTCCGGACAGCGCTGCTCGACCAGAGCGTGGAAGACGTCGAACATCGCCCGAGATTTGGTCCACAGGCGCTCCATGGTGACGCCCTCGAACGCGTCGAGGCCGGCCTCGAGGGCGGCGAGGCTGAGGATCGGCGGCGTGCCGGCGAGGAAGCGGTCGAGGCCGGGGGCGGGGGCGTAATCGTCGACGAAGGCGAACGGCTCGGCATGGCCCATCCAGCCGCGCAGGGGGCTGATCAGGCGCTCCTGCAGATGCTCGGCGACGTAGAGGAAGGCCGGCGCGCCGGGACCGCCGTTGAGATATTTGTAGCCGCAGCCGACTGCCAGCTCGGCGCCCGAGTCATTGAGGTGGAGCGGCACCGCGCCGACGCTGTGCGACAGGTCCCAGACGGTCATCGCCCCGGCCGCGCGTGCCTTGGCGGTCAGGCGGGCCATGTCGTAGCGCTCGGCGGTCTTGTAGTGGACGTGGGTGAGCAGGAGCAGGTTGGTGTCGGCGCCGATCCGCGCCTCGATCTCGGCGCGCGGCGCGACCTCCAGCGTCAGGCCCAGCAGGTCGGCGACTCCGCTCGCCATGTAGAGGTCGGTGTGGAAGTTGCCGCTCTCCGAAAGCAAGGTCTTGCGGTCTGAAAGGCCGGCGGCGGCGACCAGCAGCTTGAACAGATTGACCGAGGTGGAATCGGTGACGATCACCTCGTGCGGTCTGGCGCCGATCAGCGGCGCGATCTTGGCGCCGACCCGCTGCGGCGCGCCGATCCAATCGCGCGTGTTCCAGCTGCGGATCAGCTGCTCGCCCCATTCCTCGGCGACCACCTGCTGCAGGCGCGGCCCCGCCGCCTTGGGCAGCGCGCCGAGCGAATTGCCGTCAAGATAGACGAGGCCGTCGGGCAGATGGAACCGCTCGCGATAGCCCCGCAGGGAATCGGCGGCGTCGGCGGCACGCGCCTCGGCAAGCGTGAACGTCATCGCCCGAGCGCCCTTTCGATCTCCTCGATCGCCGCCGCCCAGGCCGCGGTCTCCGGGGCGATCAGCTCGACATGGCCGGTCCGGTCGATCATCCGCACTCTGACGTCGTCTCCCGCCGCGCGCATCGGCCCCGCATAGCCCTCGGCATAAGCGGTGGGAATGATCCGGTCCTGGAGCCCGTTGACCAGCACCTGTTTCAGCCCGAGCGGGGCGAGGCGGGGAACCGAGGTGTCAGCGAAATGGCCCGCGGTGAGGCGGCCGACCACCTCATTGCCGCAGCCATTCTCCGAGCGGGCGGCTTCCTCCAGATCGGGCAGGCCGCCGAGGCTGACGACTTCGCGGATCGGGAGCGGATCGGCGGTGTGGAGGGGGGAGTCGGCGGGGAGGCGCGGCCTGGCCGCCAGCCAGAGCGCGAGGTGGCCGCCGGCGCTGTGGCCGGTGGCGACGAGGCGGGTCAGGTCGAGATGATGGCGCGCCGCTTGCGCGCGCAACGCGTCGGCAGCAGCGGCCGCGTCCAGGAAGGTGCCGGGATAGCCGCCGCCGGGCCGGTCGACGCCGCGATAGTCGATGTTCCAGACGGCGATTCCGCGCCGCCTGAGATCGTCGGCGATCCAGTTCATGATCGTGCGGTCGGCGATGTCGGTCTGCCAGCAGCCGCCATGGACCATCAGCACGATCGGGTGCGGGCCGGGCCCTTCGGGCAGCCACAGGTCCGCGATCTGAAGCGGGTCGGCGCCGTAGGAGAGGGTGGCGGTCGGCTGTGGGCGGGGGCGTTCGAGCAGATCTGGCCAGGTCATCAGCCGGTCGGCGGGGGACGGCGAGGGCTGGCTGGTTTCGGGCATCGCACAGGCGGCTAACGCCAGCGCAAGCGACAAGGCAAGCAATATGGAAGGCAAGCGCATGGCGGTCCCCGCGGTTTCCGCCGCGATAGACCGCCATGCTACGGGATCAAAGCCCCCGGCCGGTGCAGCGGCTGACCTTGGGATTCCACGGCGCGCTGAACTGGAGTTCGTTCAGCTTGCACATCGAGAGTTGGATCGCGGCGGCGACGCGCCCGAGCGCGGCGGCGATGGTGCGGATGGTCATCGATCATCTCCTGGATCTGGCGCCGGTTCAGGCGGCGCCGCTGGTGGAGCCGATGCTGAGGCCGGTCACGGCGAAGGCGGCGATCAGCGCCAGCAGCTGATGGGTAGTCCCGTCCCAGTTGGCGAAGCGGGCGAGGGCCGAGCGGACGGTGTTGGTCGCGTCCTTCACCCATAGGTTGAACTGATCGTGGTGATCGGCCCACATGCGGCCGTCGAGTTCGTCGCGCATTTCCAAATTCCTTTCCCTGACACTGCCAAATGGGCATTTG
>DASQJU010000075.1:0-8089 GCA_035630915.1 Allosphingosinicella sp. | reverse complement strand
GGGCCGGCAGGGGCGATGGTCGCCAACCTGACGCCCCTCCAGATCCACGGCACGGCCTTCGCCACGCTGACTGTCGCCAACAACGCGTTCGGCCTCGCGGCCGGACCGATGATCACCGGCCGCCTCGCGGACTCCTGGGGCCTCGCCGGCGCGCTTGCCGTGCTCCCGGCCCCTTGCATCGCCGCCGCGATCCTGTTCTGGGTCGGCCGGCAGAGCTATCCTGCCGATCTCGCCGCCAACGCCCAGAGGGGCTGATGCATATGCTCAAGTTGCTCGAAAGGCCGCGCCGGCTGGCGCCGGGCCTCGTCGCCAGCCTGATCATCGCCGCGGCGGCGACCTTCCTCTCGCAGCATTACGGCGCGCCGGTGATGCTGTTCGCGCTGCTGCTCGGCATGGCGATGAACTTCCTCGGCGATCAGGAGAATTGCCGTCCCGGCCTCGATCTCGCCGGCAAGCGCTTGCTGCGGATCGGCGTCGCCTTGCTCGGCTTTCGCATCACGCTCGGCCAGGTCGCGGCGCTCGGCCTCGGCCCGGTCCTGCTCACCGCGGGCGCCGTCACGCTGACGATCGTCTTCTCGGTGCTGCTCGCCTGGGCAATGGGCTTCAACCGCCTGTTCGGCCTGCTCTCCGGCGGCGCGACGGCGATCTGCGGCGCTTCGGCGGCTCTGGCTCTGTCCGCGGCTTTGCCGTCCCATCCGCTCAAGGAGCGCGCGACCCTGTTCACCATCGTCGGCGTCTCGACGCTCTCGACGCTGGCGATGATCCTCTATCCGACGATCGTCGCCATGGCCGGCTTCGACGGGGTCCATGCCGGCATGTTCATCGGCGGCACGATCCACGACGTCGCCCAGGTCGTCGGCGCCGGCTACGGTATCTCGCCCGAGGCCGGCGACGCCGCGACCCTCGTCAAGCTGCTGCGCGTCGCCATGCTCGTCCCCGCCGTGCTCGTCGCGGGTCTCGTCGCCCGGCGCTATGGCGTGACCGAGACGGGCAAGCGGCCGCCGCTCCTGCCGGGCTTCGTCCTCGCCTTCGTCGCCCTTGTCGCCATCGGCAGCTACGCGCCGATCCCCGATGGCGTGCGCGCCGCCGGCGTGTCGCTCTCGACCTGGTGCCTGGTCGCGGCGATGGCCGCGATCGGCGTCAAGACCCGGCTCGGCGATGTCCTCGCGGTCGGCTTCAAGCCCGTCCTGCTGATGATCGCCGAAACGGCGTTCATCGCTCTCATCGTGTTCGCCGCGCTCGCCGCCGGCCTCGTCTGATCCAGCCCGAGAGAAAAATGCCGCACTATCGCGCGATCACCACCCTGTTCGTCCCCGGCCTTCGCGGCCACGTCGCCGAGCATTGGCAGACCCACATGGCCGCCCAGATTCCCGGATCGGTGACCGTCGAGCCGATAGCCGAGAACGGCCTCAGCCGCGAGGCGCGTGTGGCCCAGGTAGATGCGGCGCTCAACGCGATCCCGGGCGACGTCGTGATCGTCGCCCATAGCGCCGGAGTGCTGATGACCGCCTTTTGGGACATGGTGCCCACGCGCCGCATCCTCGGCGCGTTGCTCGTCACGCCGGCCGACGTCGAAGCGCCGCTGCCGGAAGGCTATCCCAGCTTTGGCGACCTCGCGGCGGGCGGCTGGCTGCCCATTCCGCGCAGCCACCTGTCCTTCCCGGCGACGGTCGTCGCCAGCCGAAACGACCCGCTCGCCGATTTCGATCGCGTTGCGGGTCTCGCCCATGATTGGGGCGCGGACCTCCACGACGCCGGCGCGGTCGGCCACCTGAACCCCGCGGCCGGCTACGGCCCCTGGCCCGAAGGTCTTTCCTTGTGGAACGGGATGATCAGCCGGATCGGCTGAGAATTGTCCGGCCGCGCGCCGCACGTCTTCACATCCCCGCATAAAAAAACCGCCATGCCTTGGGGGGCATGGCGGCCAGATTGCCAGCGCTGTCCCGCTGGATATGCGTGAGCCGGCGGCACGCCCCCGCACCGCCGGCTCGAAGACCGGACAGCCGGTCTTCATGAGGGGGCGCGCCGCGATGCGGACCGCGTCGCGCCCCCGATCTTCTTAGAAGCGCACCGTCGCCGAGACGCCGTAGGTGCGCGGATCCGAGTGCAGGCGGCGGATGGCCGTGCTGCCCGGGAAAACGCTGTTGCGAAGGCCCAGCGCCGAATCGAGCACCTGGTAGAGATCGCCCAGCGAATAGTTCGCGTTGGTCAGGTTGTTGCCGAACAGCGAGACCGACCAGCGATCGTCGGCGCCATGAAGCGTCGCACGCGCGCCGAGCAGGGCGTAGCCGTCCTGCAGGGTCTGCGGGTTCGCGTCGGTGACGAGGCCGATATACTGATCGGAGATGTAGGACAGGTTGCCGTTCAGCGCCCAGGTCAGGCCGGTCGAACCGAGATCGCCCGTCCAGTCGACCGCGAGGCGGCCCTGGAATTCGGGCGAGAAGGTCACCGGCTTTCCGGTCAGGTCCTGGGTCGTGCCGAGGCCGACCGCGGTGCAGGCAGCCGGAGCCGCCGGCGGCGCGCCGACCGCACCACAGCCCGGCAGACCCGACGCGTTGTGATAGTCGGTGAACGCCGAATCCAGATAAGCGAGCGAGCCGGTGAACGTCAGGTTGCGGGTCGGCGTGGCGACGAGATCGAGCTCGAAGCCCTGCTGGCGCAGATTGCCGGCGTTGCGGATGGTGAAGCTCGTCCCGTCGAACGCGCGGTCCTGATAGCCGGCGATGTCCATCCGGTAGAAGGTGATGTTCGCCGTCAGGTGATGGTCGAGCAGGGTCGAGCGCGCGCCGAGCTCGTAGTTACTGACCGTCTCCTGGCCGAACAGGCGCTGGGTCGAGATCAAATTGCCAGTCGGGCCGAAGGTCGACAGCGCCGGCGATCCGCCGCCCGAATTGTACCCGCCCGATTTATAGCCGGTCGAGTAGTTGGCGAAGAACATCACGTCCCGGTTCGGGTGCCAATCGAGGCTGAAGCGATAGGTGAAGCGCTCCTCGGAGAGGTCGGGGAAGGTCAGCACCTCGGGCGCGCGGAACGGCACGATGAACGGGTTGGTGACCCGCTCGGCATAGGAGCCGCTCTTGTCGTCGCGGGTCCAGCGCCCGCCCGCGGTGAAGTCCACATAGTCGTTCAGGTGGAGGGTCGCCTGGCCGTAGGCCGCGTAGGAATCGACCGACTGGAAGACGTCCTGGTCGGCTGCGTTCTGGCCGCCATTGGTCGTCAGGAACGAATTGCACGCCGTGCGCCCGGGCCCGGCCGCGACCAGCGCGTTGCAATACATGCTGTTCATGTGGAGCTGCTCGTCGAGCCGGTAGTCCTCCGAGAAATAATAGAGGCCGGCGACCAGATCGAGATGGCCATTGAGCCAGGTGCGGGTCGGCGAGATGAACTGAAGCTCGTGATTCTGGCTCTTCGAGCGGTAGTTGCCGGTGCGCGAGGCGATCGGCAGCGGCGTGAAGATCACGTCGCCGTCGAGCTGGTCGTTGCTCCAGTCGCGGTAGGAGTTGATCAGCCGGACGGTGCCGCCGCCCAGATCGAGCGACAGCGTGCTCGAAACGCCCCACTGGCGATCGGTGAGATCGGCGGTGACGTACTGGTTGAGGATCCGGTCATTGAGGTTGGTGTCCGGAAGCTGGCCGCCAAGGCGGGTCTGGAGCGCCGCGAGCGTGGCGGGCGAAACCGTATTGGGATCGAAATCGAGATTGACGAAGCCGTCGCCCGACGAATGGTTGTAGTCGCCGCGTACGATCCATTCGATATTGCCGAAATCGGCGCGCAGCGCGGCGCGAATCGCCTGCTCGTCGACTCCGCCGAGCTGGCTGCCGTCGCGGGCATTGGTCCAGTAGCCGCCGAACCACTGGCTCATGCCGGCGACGCGCACCGCGACGTTGTCGGACAGGGGCGCATTGATGAAGCCCTCGGTCCGGTAGCGGTCGCCATTGGCGATCTCGCCGGTCAGCTGCGCGGCGAAATGATTGACCGGCGTCGCGGTGTGCAGCGAGAGCGCGCCGACGCTGGCGTTACGGCCGAACAAAGTGCCCTGCGGCCCGCGCAGCACCTCGACGCTCTGCATGTCCATCAGCGCGCCGACGATGGCGCCAGCGCGGGGCACGTAGATGCCGTCGGCGAACACAGCGACGCTCGGCTCGATCGTCGTGTTCCCCGCTGCGCCGATGCCGCGGATGTTGAGGCGGAGGAAGGAGGACTGGACGCCCTTGGTCGCCTGGAAGTTCGGGGCGATCCGGCCGAGATCCTGAACGGTGACGACGTTGGCGGCCTCGAGCGTGTCGCCCGAAAAGGCGGCGATCGAGATCGGCACGTCCTGAATATTCTCGGCGCGGCGCTGCGCGGTGACGACGATCGCCGCATCATCAGTGGCGGCAGCGGTTGCCTCCGGAGCGGTCTCCGGTGCCGCCGGGGCGTCCTGCGCGTAAGCGGGGGCCGCGATCAACGCGGCAGAAACCGCAAACAAACTGACGAAACTGACGCACCGAACTCGAACTTTCATGGAAGACCCCTCGCTAAAGCTTTTTCTGCGGGAAGCTTGGCGGGCAGGCCGCGCGCCCATTGCGCTTCTCATGCCAGCTCTTTGGCATTTGATGACATGGCGAGGTCACGCGCATATCGGCGAGACCGCGTTTCGTCTTGCGCAATTCCCGTATATCGTACCGAGATGGTCGCGATCGCTGAAGAGAGAGGGATGGACACGGCGACCGATTCTGTTTGCCGGTTGCTGGGCCAGGTCTTCGATTGCTCGCTGGATCTGGCCGGCCATATCCTGCTTCGGGGCAAGCTCCGTACGTTCGAAGGGCGTGCAACAATCGTCCGGCGGGGCGACCTGATATCGGCCCTTTACGTGGTCGTCACCGGCCGCGCGCATGCGATCATCTATTCGCTCGATGGACAGGTGGTGCTGCTTCACGAATATCGCTCGGGCGATTTTTTCGGCGTCGTCAGCCCCCCTTATGCGGCCGAGTTCGATGCCGACGTGGTCGCCGTCGAAGCGGTTTCCTCCTTCCTTCTCGAAGGGAGCGTGCTGGCGCTGCTCGCCGAGCAGCACAGCTGCATCGGCCTCGCCTTGCTCAAGGTGATGGTCGGCCGCCTGCAGCTGACGGCGTCGCGCATGTACGAGCAAATCGCATTGTCCGCGGTCGGCCGGGTGCATGCGGAATTGCTTCGCTGGGCGCGCCAGAGCGCGGACCTGGCGATCCGTCCGAGCCCGGTCCTGTCTGACCTCGCGCTGCGGGTGTCCACCACCCGGGAGACTGCGTCGCGAGCGGTGAATGCGCTCGAGCGGCGCGGTATTATCCGGCGCGACTCGGACGCGCTGGTCGTTGTCGCTCCGCATCGTCTGGAAGAGCTGATCCTATGAGTCGGCGATCGGTTTGAGCGCGTAGAGCCCGATCGCCGGGCCACCGTCAAAAGCCTGAATCTCGCCGATCCAGTTCGCCTCGCTTTGACCGCCGCCGACGGCATGGACAGCCGCAAAGTCGTCCGACACGCAGATCGAGCCGGGCGGCGAGGCGCCGGCGATCGCCTCGGCGATCTCGACGCCGCTCCCGGCGGGCCGGACCGCCGCGGAGAAGGGATCGCGAACAAGGTCGATCAACCCGTAATGGGCGGCGATCTGCGCCGGGAGCCGGTCGCGGAGCTGCGCGTGGACGCTGCGGGCCGCGGCCGCCGCCGCGCCGCAATCCGGATAGCCGATCAGGACGGTTTCGCCCGCAAGGTAGGGCGCGAGCGCCGGCGCGCCGGCGGCCGCGAGCGCGTCACGCACCTCGCCGAGCTGGGCCTCGAAGCCGGACCCGCTGTCATCGACCCGGATCGCCAGCAGGGCGAGGCCGGGCAGCGCGGCCGTTCCCGGCGGATGCGCGTGGACGGCTTCGCCCATCAGCCGCTCGGCATTGAGCAGGGCAGCGCCGTGAGCGATCCCGTCGGCGAGCGCGACGGCGACGGCATCGGGCGCCCGGTCGAGCGGGCGCACGCAACGAACACTCTCGGCGGCGGCCAGCGCGGCGTCGAAGCGCTCTCGCCAGTCGCCGCCGAAGGGATCGACGAACCGCGCCGCGAAATGTTCGGGGTCCGACGCCAGGACGACGTGGAGCTGGGCGCCCCCGGCGAGCAATGCCTCGGCGGTGAGCAGTTCGGCGCCGGCCGCCAACGCGCCGAAGCCAAAGCCCACGCCAACGACGTCCGCGGCGGTATCGCCGGGCTTCGGCCCCGTGTCCTTGTCGACCGCGAAATGGAGCGAACGCAGTGGGCGCAGCAGATCGAGCCAGGCCTTTTCGCCGCCAAGCGCGTCCTCGATCACCTGGAACTGGCGAAGCGTCGAGGCATGATCCTCCCAGGCCAGCGGCGCCGCGGCGACGGCCGCCTCGAGCGTCGCCCGCGCCTCGTCGCGCCGGCCGAGCAGGAGCAATGCCTCGGCCTCGGTGGCGGCCTTGTAATAAGGCGTCTCCGGCTCGTCGGGCTCGCGTGCGATCCGCTCGAGCACTTCGCGCGCGATTTCCTCTGCGCGGGGGCGGTCACCCGAGAGCAGCGACAGTGTCGCCGCATTGATCAAAGGGTAGGTCGCCGGCTGCAGCGCCGCCGAAGCGCGGTAGCATTCCGCCGACTGCAAATAGTAGCGGCGCCGCGAGCCTTCGTCGGTTGCCCGCAGGGCGTGATCTTTAAGCAACCGCCCCTTGACCGTCAGCGCCGCCGGATCCTCGCCGGCCCGATCATGCCCGGCGGCGCAGAACTGCGCCCAGGCATGATCAAGCGCCCCCGCGCGGGCGAGGGCGATGATCGTGGAGAGGGGCATCGAGCCGGTCATTGAGGAATGTCACTCTAACACGGAGCGATACTATCAGGAACAATGACCAACTCGAACAGACGGCGACAGCGGCGCCCATGTCGAAGTCGCCGCTGTCAAACGTCGCTCTGTCGGCCGGAGCCTGATGCCGGATCAGGAGGGTGGCGGCGGCACCGACGGCCCTTGATTGGTCCCGCCGGGATCGAAGATCACGGTCATGCCCGTGCCGCCGCCGGCGAAAGCGACGTCGAAGTACATCTTGAACTGGAAGAATTGCCCGCCACCGGCGCCAAGGTCGTTGCCCGCATCATCGGCCTTCATGTGATCGATGAACACGACCGCCGATCGCAGGTCGGTGGCGGACCCACCGTTGATCGGCATCGCGACATCCAGATCCATGGCGTCGAAGAACGTATGATTCTCCATGCCGATCTTTCCATCCTTGGGCTCGGTAATGAAAACGATGCAGGGATCGCCATTGGCGAGCTTGTGCAGCTTCCAGTTTAACTCGTCGATGAAGAAGGCGAGATAGCTCTTTCGCCGCCAGCTGATATCCTCGAATCTGGTCCCGATAGGCGGAGGATTTGCGCCGTTCTGCCGGGCATTCAACGCGAGATCGCGCAGGATATTTTCCAGCGCCAGCCGGTCGCGGGGGATTGCAGGCCAGTCGGCGGGATTGGCGGGGTTGTTGGGATCGTTCGGATCGCCCCCCGGGTAGAAGTAGTGCGTTACGTAGAGCTTTCCGTCGGTATTGATGCGGATGTAATAGAAATAGATGCTGCACGGCACCAGCTGATGATGGGGGTAGGCTGGGTCGCCGAGGCGCACCGTATCGATCGGATAGTTGGGAGCGCCGACCGCAGCGGCCAGCTCGCTCTGCAGGTTCGCCAGCCTAGTGGCATATTCGTCGAGCGGCATTCGATGATAGTCGACAAGCTCGTTCATGGCCCTCGCTCCTTTCTCCGCGCGGTCCGAGCCGAAATGGCTGGGCCACGAAACCTTGAGAAGCCAAGCGTAGGCGGGACGTCCAGGCATGCGCGTGACGACGGTCACGCCTCTTCATTTTCCCCGGCCCGCCCGCGAGGGGAGCGATGGCGAATAGGGGGCGGCGCAAGCCGTCAAAGGCTCGCACTGCCCACTCAAGCATAGAGGACCGACTTCACGATTTGGGTGGAGGCGGCGGCGGATCGAGGGGCGGCGGCGGCACTGACGGCCCGTCATTTGTGCCACCGGGATCATATTTCCACGGTTCCTTCGATCCGCCCACCTTGAAGACGAGCGAGAACGAGTAGAATTCCG
>DASQJU010000074.1:0-6497 GCA_035630915.1 Allosphingosinicella sp. | reverse complement strand
AAGATCGTCCGGTGCCGCCGGGATGCGCCCTCGCCGGCGAAGAACTCCCCGGCCAGCGCGCGAACGATGTTCCATTGGCGCTCGTTCGTGTCCTGCGCCTCGTCCACGAGGATGTGGTCGGTCCGCTGGTCGAGCTTGTAGCGGACCCAGTCGCCCATGCCGGGCGTCAGCAGCAGCGCCTCGGCGCGGGCGATCAGATCGTCGAAATCGACCGCGCCGGCACCGCGCTTGGCGTCGGCATAGGCCTGCGCGAAGGCTTGCCCGGCGCGCAGGCCGGCGGCGAGTGCCGTCACCAGCGTGGCGAGCCGCGCCATCGCCAGCAAGCGACCGCAACCTTCGGCGAGGCGAGCGGCGAGCGCCTCGTAACCGGGCGAAACCTTCAGCAAGCCGGCCCCGACCTTGCGCGGATCCCCCGCCTTGGTCAGCACCACGCCGGCGAGATCGGCGAGGCCGTCCCCGCGCCCCATCCCGTCTCCCGCCAGCCATGCCGCGATCACGTCGCAGCAGCCGAGGCCCGTGGACGTGCCCCAGGCGCGGTTGGCGGCAGAGATGGAATTCAGCATGTCGAGGTCGAACGCCTCGCATTCGCGCGCGATCGCCTCGCCGATATCGCCGAGCGGAAGGCCGAAGCCAAGCCGCAGCCGAGCCTCGATCCCCTGGCGCGGGCCGAGCCAGTCCATGGAAGCGGGCGCGGCCGCGCAGGCCTTGAGGAAGCGCTCGGCGCCGCTTTCGCCGAGGCGAAGGCTCAGCGCCTGCAGGTCGCGGATCAGGCTAAGGTCGCCGTTCGCTTCGGCGAGCACCAGCAGGTCCGCCAGCGTGGCGCGCGCCAACAGCTGCTCCTCGCGGCCCTCGAGCGGACGGAAGCCGGGGGCAAGGCCCGCCTCGGCGGGAAAGGCGGCAAGAAGGCTCTGCGAGAAAGCGTGGATCGTCTGGATGCGTAAGCCGCCGCCCTTGGCGTCGAGCACCTGGGCGAACAGGGTGCGCGCGAGATCGCGCGTCGCGGGTCCCGGATCCTCGCCGAGCGCGATCAGCTCGGCGCCGAGATCAGGGTCCTTGAGCCGCACCCAATGCGCCAGCCGCTCATGGATGCGCTGCGCCATCTCCGCGGCGCCGGCCTTGGTGAAGGTGAGGCAGAGGATCGACGACGGATCGGCCCCCGACAGCAGCAGCCGCAGCACGCGCGCGGTGAGCACATGGGTCTTGCCGGTGCCCGCCGAAGCCGACAGCGCCGCATGGTCGCGCGGATGCGAGGCGCGGAGCTGGTCGCCTTCGAGGCGGGCGAGCGGGCGGAGGCGATTGGCCACCAACCGACGCTAGCGCGCCGTGCGGCGCCCGTCACCTCGGCGGATCAGAAGATCCAGGCGCCCGCGATGAAGGCGGCGACGCCGACGAACCAGTCGCGGGCCTCGATGTTCTTCAGGAAGTTCATGGCAAGTCTCCTCCACGTGTATTATTCACATAATACACGTGGAGGTCATTTCAAGAGCTGGGATTGGGCGAAGAGCGGCAGCCTGTCCGCCGCGAGCGCGCCCTCGATCTCCAGCAGCTTCAGCTTGGTCGCCTGGCCGCCAGGCGCGGAGAAGCCGCCCATCCGACCCTCGGCGGCGGTGATTCGGTGGCAGGGGACGACGATCGGCCACGGATTGCGGCCGAGCGACTGGCCGACAGCGCGCGCCTGCGCCGGGTCGCCGAGCCGGGCGGCGAGCGCGCCATAGGTGATGGTCTCGCCCGGCGGGATGGCGCGCGCCTCTTCGTAGACGTTGCGGTCGAACGCCCCGACGCTCTTCAGGTCGATCGCGAGGTCGCGAAGATCGTCCGCGGCGCCGGCGAGGTAGGCGGCGACCCGCGCCATCGCCGCCATCGCTTCGGCGGGCGGCTCCACGAAATCCAGATCGGGGAAGCGGCGCGAGAGGCGCGCCTGCGTCTGCCCGGCGTCACCCTCGGGAAGCTGGACGCCGGTGAGGCCCTCCGGCCCCCAGGCAAGACCGCAGACGCCGAGAGCGGTTTCGAACAGGGCCAATCCGCTGCGACTCATCGGCAAGGCTCCCTTCCGGCCCAACATAGCCTTTTCCGGAGCGCAATGCTTCACATCCACGCCAAAGCGGCTAAGGAAACGCCATGCCCAGCGAACCATCCGAGCCCGCAAAAGGGCCTGAAGCCGAAGAAGATAAGGCCGATTCCGGCCGCACCAGGCGCCTCGTCAAGGGCGCGGCGATCGGGATCGGATCGGCCGCGATCGTCGCCGCCTTGCTCTACGCCAACCGCACGGCCCGCTCGAAGCGGTCGCGCAAGGAGCCCTAGGCGCCGCT
Organism: Allosphingosinicella sp.; assembly: GCA_035630915.1. Taxonomy (GTDB): domain Bacteria; phylum Pseudomonadota; class Alphaproteobacteria; order Sphingomonadales; family Sphingomonadaceae; genus Allosphingosinicella. The sequence goes on along the minus strand of DASQJU010000074.1, from coordinate 4,188 downwards.
TTCCTTGGCCAGGGCCAGGATGCGCTCCAGCACCGCCGGGTGAAGCGGCTGGGTGAACTCGCAATTGAAGCGATAGCCGTCGACCGAGACGATTCGCGCCGGCCAGCCTTCGAGGCCGGGCAGCACGATCCACAGCAAGGCGCCCATGCGCAGCGCCGCATAGGAATCGAACGCGACCGAGCGGGTGGTGATCGAGGTCACGTCGATCGACCAGCGGCGGTTCCCGTCGCGGACTCGCGCCGGAAGGTTGAGCGCGATTCCGTCCTCGATTTCCGGCGGCGGAGCAAGCGACGGGTCCGCGGTCGGCTGCGCAGCGAAACCGGCCGAAGGCTCGGGCCGCGGGACGTGGCGCTGCTCCTTGATCCACAGCATCAGGTCCTGCCAGGGGAGTTCCGGCTGGAAGGCGATGCCGACGATATTGCCCTGCGACCAGCGCACCACGCCGGGCACCGGATGGAGGCCGTCGAGGGTCACCGTCACCTTCTGCTCGGGTGACAATGGGAAGGGCACGTCGACCTTGATGCCGCCCTGGGAGATGTCGCGAGTCGTGACGAGCTCGGTGCCGCTTTCGGTTTCGAGCAGCGCCTGGCTGACGATCTCGACGCGCGGCATCCGCCGCCGCTCGCCCGGCTGGTTGACGATATCGCGGGCGATGATCGCGAACACGTCGACCGGCATATCGAAGCTGAGGCCGATGTCCGCGCCGCTCTGCCATACGACGCGCCCGGCGAGCCGCTCGCCGTTGAGGAGCTCCAGCTCGAGCCGCTCGCCGATCGAGACTTCGTGCTCGCAGTGCAAAATGGCGCCGCCGGCGCTGACCTTCCGCACCCAGCAGGCGCGCCTCACGCTTCCCGAGGTCAGCGCGCCTTCGCGCAGCGCGTCGTCGTCCTGCGGGTCGCCGGCGCCAAGCGCCGCGGGGACCTCGCCCGACAGGGAATAGATCGTGTCCAACACTTGTTACTCGCTTACTGATCGGCCGCTTCAGACTCGGCCAGACGCGCGCATTTTCCGCCCCCCGGGTTTACGAATTCCTAACCGAGAGCTCGGTTCGGCCCGTTGTGGGAACCATTTGCAGCGGCGCGGCGCCGCGCTATGGGCGGAATGGGCGCGCCCCCGCGCTGCCGGAGGGAGCTCCCGTTGGACCTAAGCGCCGCAACGCTCAGCGAAATTCTCCCCTTCATCCTGGTCGGCTTCGCCGCGCAGCTGGTCGACGGGGCGCTCGGCATGGCGTTCGGGGTAATTTCGAGCACCCTGCTGGTCAGTCTCGGCGTGCCGCCGGCGGCGGCCTCGGCGAGCGTCCATGCGGTGGAGGTCTTCACCACCGGCGCATCCGGGATCAGCCACACATTGCACAAGAACGTCAGCTGGCGTCTGTTCCGGCGAATCGTCATCCCCGGAGTGATCGGCGGCATCCTCGGCGCCTATGTGCTGACCCAGATCCCGGCCGAGAAGGCGCGCCCCGTCGTGCTCGCTTACCTTACCCTGATCGGCCTCTATCTCCTCTGGCGCGGAATCCGTCACGGCCATCAAGAGAAGAAGCCGCGCGTGGTCGAGCCGCTCGGCTTCATCGGCGGCTTCCTCGACGCGGCCGGCGGTGGCGGCTGGGGCCCGGTCGTCACCTCCAATCTGCTCGTCCAGGGGGCGCATCCGCGCAAGGTGATCGGAACGGTCAACACCGCCGAATTCTTCCTCTCAGTGACCATTTCGGCGACCTTCATCGCCTCGCTCGGCCTCGATGCGTTCAGCAAGGCGATGGTCGGCCTGCTGATCGGCGGGCTCGCGGCCGCGCCGCTCGGCGGCTACGTCGCCAAGCGCGTCCAGCCCCGCCTGTTGCTGATCATGGTCGGAATCGTGCTGGTCGCGACGAGCGCCTGGGGCATCTACCGGGCGCTGAGCTGAGTCATTCCCGACCGTACCATTCGTCGAGCCGCATGAGCTGGTCGTACTCGGCATAAGGCGAATAAAGCGGGTTCAATTTGGCGGTGAACGGGTCGTCGCCGGTCAGCCAGCGCGCCGCCGCGGCCGCGAAGTTGCGCTCGGCCATCTCGGTGAACTCCGCCGGATCGATCCCGCTGCGGCCGCCCACGGGGCTCTTGACGTAGCCGAGCGCCCCGGAACGGTCGCGCGCCAGGCTCCAATATTCGAAGCAGGCCGCGGCCCCCTCGAGCCCTTCGAAGCCGCCCCGATCGGCGATCAGCCCCAAGAGGCCGAGCTGGAGCGAGAAGCCGTCCCGCACCGCCTTGCCGCTCGGCGGCGCGCCGGTCTTGTAGTCGACGATGGCGAGACCGCCGTCCGCCAGGCGATCAATCCGGTCCGCCGTGCCGTTCAGCTTAACGCCGGCGATTTCCGCCTTGCCGCGGATTTCGGCGGCGAGCGGAATGCGCCCCCCGGCCCGGTTTTCCTCCACCGTGCGGGCGATGAACGCGACTGCCTCGGCGAGGCGCGGCTGCCACAGGGCGCGCATCAGCGGGTGCGCATCCTGGCCGGAGAGCAAGGCTTCGGCGCGCGCCGCCAGCTTGTCCGGATCGCAATCGTCCTCCTTCATCCACGCTTCGAGCACCGCATGGACCGCGCTGCCGCGCCACGCCGCGCTGGGATCGGCGTCGACCGGATCGAGCGGGGTGAGCCTCAGCATCTTGCGTGCGTAGAAGGCGTAGGGATCGGCCTTGAGCCGGTTGACCTCGGTGACCGAAATGCTGCGCGGCCGGATCTCCGCCGGCGGCGCGGGCGCGGGCTGGCGCGCCGGATCGAAGCCGTCCGGCCGGTCGATCGCCGCCACCCATTTGGCGAGGTGCGGCGCACGGGTCACCCCGCCCGTCATCGCCTCGAGTCGCAACCAGAAGCGCGATGCGATGGCGGGGGCGCGGGCGTCGCGCCGGGCTCGGGTGACGAGCACGCGGGGCGCGCCCAGTGCGCTCGAGAAATCGTGCGCGGCAAGGCCGATGCGGCGCTCCAGCGAGGGCAAACCGAGCTCGGCTCGCAGCCGGGGCGCCAGCCATGGGTCGGGCGCGGGCAAAGCGGGCCAGCTGCCTTCGTTGAGGCCGCCCAGCACCATCAGGTCCGCATGCTGCAGCCCCGCCTCGATCAGGCCCCAGATGGAGAGCCGCGGATGCTGGCCGTAGGGCGGCCGCACCGCCACCGATACCATCAGCCGTTCGATCATCGCCGCCAGATGGCGCGGCTCGGCCCGCTCCGGCCCCTGCCCCGCCGCCGCCTCGACGTCGGCGAACAGCTGCGCCGCCGCCCGGCCGGCAGGTCCGCCCCAGGCGCCGTCGCCCCCCAGGCGGCCGACGCCTTCGCGCAAAGCGGCGAGCAGCGTGGGGAGCGAAGGCTCGCCGTCGAAGGTGCGCTCCAACGGCGCGAGAAGCGGGGCGGTTTTGTCCCACCAGTCAGCCGCCTCGGCCCTCTGCGTCGCGTCCCGCCCGCTACGGTCGGCCAGATGGACCGCGATCCCGGCCAGCCCCGCGGCGGGCCGGGGCCCGCGCAGCGCCAGATCGAGCGCGCGCACGCCGTCGAGCCAGGCGAGGCGCTCCTCCCCGGCCATGACCAGCGGATGCTTGAGCAGCGCGAGCAACGGCACCGGGGCGAACCGCTCGGCGGCGGCAGTGGCGGCCGCGAGCAGCAAGGTCCCGGGAGGCGTTTGCGACAAGGGCTGGCCGGCGCTGTCGTCGGCGACGATGTTCCAGCGCCTCAAATGCGCGGAGACGCGCCGGGCGAGGCCGCGGTCCGGCGTGACCAAAGCCGCCGTGCGGCCGGGTTCTTCCAGCGCCTCGCGCAGGGCGAGCGCGATCGCCTGCGCCTCGGTGGCGGGATCGGCCACCTCCAGCGCCCTGACCCCGCTGAGGCGCCGCTCGCCGGGCTTCAGGCCCTGCCACTTGCGCGTGAAAGCCGCGGGGGTCATCGCATGCTGTATCGCGCGGCTGCGCGCGGCCGGCGCGTCGCGCCCGCCGCCGCGGCGCCAGCGCCGGACCTCGCCGCGCGCAATGCCCATCCGGTCGAGCAGCAGCTTGAGGTGGAATTGCGGATGGGTCTCGATCGCGGGCGCTTGGCGGCCATCGATCGGGTCCGGTTCGTGGGGCCCGAGCGCCTCCCATTCCTCCTGCGACAGATCGAGATCGATCCCGGGCAGGACAACCATGCCGGCTTCGAGCCGGGCGATCGTGCCGAGCAGCCGGGCCACCGCCGGGG
>DASQJU010000073.1:0-6915 GCA_035630915.1 Allosphingosinicella sp. | reverse complement strand
CGAACAGGGCGGAGCGGTCGGCATTCGCCTCGAAGCCGCCCTTCGCAATTTGCCGTGCGACGGCGCCGTCCGGTCCGAGCAGCGAGACGCTGCCGTCCTGGTTACCGCGGACCTGAAGTCGTTGGCCGTTGTCGATAACGTAGCGCACTTCCTCGCCGGTGCTGGTCGGGCGATCGATGCTGTTCTCGACCTGCACCTCGTAGCGGGTGCCGTCGATCACCGCGTGCGGCTTGGCGGTCTCGCCACCGAAGCAGAGGATGAAATAGCCGCAGGCCATCAGCACCGCGCCGAACTTCACCGAGCGCTTCGAGCCGAGATAGCGGTCCGCCAGCAGGCCGCCGATCAGCGGCGTCAGGTAAACGAGCGCGGTGAACCCGCCGTAGAGCCCGTTGGTCGTCTGGTCGGAGAACAGGAAATGCTTGGTCAGATAGAGCGTCAGCAGCGCCCGCATGCCGTAATAGCCAAAGCGCTCCATCGCTTCGGTCGTGAACAACCTGGCGAGCTGGCGCGGGTGGCCGAACCAGGTGCCCTTGTCGGCCGGATTGACGTGAGTGATGTCAGGCTCGCGCGGCGTGTCCGCGGTCGGCGTGTCGACCATGCATTCGCTCCCTTGATAGTCAGCCGTGATGCCCGGCTTTGCCGCAACCCTAGCGGCCCAATCTGGCTTGTGAAGCGGGATTGTTCGGTCCGGGCCGCCCTGTTAGCGCGTCGGGCATGTTCAACGACCTCTCCTCCCCCATCGCCCTGCTCCAGACGCGCCGCTCGGGCCGCCCGCGCGACCTCGTGGCGCCCGGCCCGGACTCCGCGCAGCTTCGCGAGATCCTCCAAACCGCGATGCGCAGCCCCGATCACGGGAAGCTTCACCCCTGGCGCTTTGTCCATGTGCCCCGCGATCGCCGCGCCGATCTCGCCGCTTTGCTCGACCGCGCCTACCGGATCGACAATCCCGAGCCCCGCCGGCTCGAGTTGGAAGCCAATGAGCGCTTCGCCCGCCAGGCGCCCGAACTGATCGTCGCCCTCTCCAGCCCGATCGAGGGCCACAAGATCCCGGTCTGGGAGCAGCAGCTTTCCTGCGGCGCGGCCTGCATGAACCTGCTGCTCGCCGCCCACGCTTTGGGCTTCGCCGGCGGCTGGGTCACCGGATGGGCCGCTTATTCCCCCGCCGTCCTCGATTCCTTCGGCCGGCCGGGCGAGCGCATCGCCGGCTTCCTCTTCCTCGGCACGCCGGGCAGCGAACTCGAGGAACGGCTGCGCCCGGACTATGACGAAGTCGTCTCGGAATGGGCGCCGTAGCGCGCCGATACGGGATTCTTACGGGTACGAAATGCCCTTGACCGCCCGAGTGTATTAGCACACTATGACGGACATGAACGAAGACCGCCCCGTCTATCTGCGCCTGCGCGATAGCATCGCCGCGATGATCCTCGATGGCCGCGTCCGCGACGGCGATGCGCTGCCCTCGGTGCGCAGCCTCGCCGCCGATTACGGCGCCAATCCGCTGACCGTCGCCAAGGCCTATCAGACCTTCCAGGAAGAGGGGCTGGTCTTGGTCAAGCGCGGCGTCGGCATGTTCGTCGCGCCGCAGGCGGCCGAGCGGCTCCGCGCCACCGAGCGCAAGGACTTCCTCGAGAATCGCTGGCCGGGGATCGTCTCGCACATCCGCCGCATCGGTCTCGACGTCGAGGACCTGGTCGAGCGCACATTGGCCTGACGATGAAGCCGGTCCGCGCCTTTCTCCTGTCCATGACCGGCGGGCTCGCGCTGTTCTTCGGCGCGCATGCCACGCTGACAGTCCTCACGGCACACGCGCCGGACGTACAGATCGGCCCGCTCCCGACCGCCTGACCGGCCGGCGAAAGCCGCTCGCGCCTGCTTGAGCCTGACAATGAGAAAGAGCCCGACGTCGCGGGAACATATACTGAACGATTCGTTTCGCGGCAAGCGCACGAAGTGCGCATTTCCAACAACTTAGAAGCCAAGTCATTGGCGTTTCTGCCGAACAAAAATATTTTGTTGGATATTCCGGTCTGTGGCCGATTTGCCGCAATCGCGGCGCCGTTCAGCGGCAGGACATTGGCCCGCCATTACATTTTCCCGCCGGCCGTCCTATCTGGTCGCAGGTTCGGCGCTCGCAGCGGGTGGGGCCGCGTTTGATGAAGATTCGGATGAAGAACATTCTGGCCGGCGCGCTCCTCTTGGGCGCCGCTTCGGGCGCCATTGCCCAGGACGGCAACACGATCGGCAATCCGCAGCTGCGCGATTTCCGGCTGACGCCGAGCGGCCCGCAGCCCGCCCAGCCCCAGCCGGCCCCGCCGCCGGTCGTCGTCGCGCCGCCGCCGCCCGCCACCTCGAACCAGGCCCAGCCCGCGCCGCAACGCCAGGCCGAGCGTCCCGCCGCGACCCCGACTCGCCAACCGCCGCAACCAACTGTCCGACCCCAGGCAGCGCCGCAAGCCGCGCCGCAAGCGCCGGCCGCTCAGCAGCCAGCGCCCGAAATCCAATCGCCGGTCGCTGTCGAGCCCGCGCCGCCAGCGCCGGCCGAGACGAGCAACACGCCCGAAGCGACCGGCGCCGGCTTCCCCTGGCTTTACGCCATCCCGGCGGGCGCGGTTCTCCTGCTCCTCCTCGCCTTGCTGCTGCGCCGCCGCCGGCGCAGCGCGCTGATCGCCGAAGCCGCGGTGGCGCCGGCGGCGCCCGCGCCCGCTCCGGCTCCGCCCGCGCCGGCGCCCGAGCCCGTGGCGCGTCCCTGGCTCGAGCTGCGGCTCAAGGCCGAGAAGGCCGCCGCGACGCTCGACGAGACCGTGGTCCATTTCGAGCTCGAGATCGAGAATAGCGGCACGAGCGCGGCGCGGAACCTGCGCATCGACGTCAAGATGTTCAACGCCGGCCAGGAGCAGGATCAGGAGATCGGCGCCTTCTTCCGCACGGCGGGCCGCGAGTCGACCAAGCTCAACCTGCCGGGCATCGCCGCCGGCCAGATCGGGGCGATCCGCGGCGAGGTCGCCATGCCGCGCGACGAGATGCGCGCCGTGGTGCTGGAGAACAAATATCTGTTCATCCCGATGATCGCGGTGAACGCGCTCTACGATTGGGGCGACGGCGAAATGGGCCAGACCTCCAAATCCTACGTCGTCGGCCGCGAGCTCGAGCAGAACGAGAAGATGGGCGCCTTCCGCGTGGACCTCGGCCCGCGCATCTGGAAGACGGTCGGCCAGCGCGATCATACTCTGGCGAAGCGGGTCTAGGCGGAGAGGGCGTCCTCGCCGACCGCGTAGAGCGCGGCCGCCGGCGCGCTAGCTGCCGCGACCAGCCCCGCCGCCTCGGGAACGACCTGATCGAGATAGAAGCGGATCGCGGCGAGCTTCATCGCCTTGAACGCCGGATCGCCGTCATGGGATTCTAGCGCCGTCAGCTGGCGCGCCATCAGCCATCCGGAGGTCGCGACCGAGAGCATCGTCATGAACGGGTAGGAGGCGGCGAGCCGGTCGTCGGGCTCGGCCTCGAGCAGCCGTTGGGCGACGGTCTCGCACGCTCCGGCCAGAGCGCTCAGCGCCGCCTCCCCGTCGGCCCCGGCCCGAATGTCCGCCAGTAGGCCGGCGAGCACCGCGCCGCCCTCCAGCCCGAGCTTGCGGCCGACCAGATCGGCGGCCTGGATGCCGTTAGTGCCCTCGTAGATCGGCGAGATCCGCGCGTCGCGCAGATGCTGGGCGGCGCCCGTCTCCTCGATATAGCCCATCCCGCCATGGACCTGGACGCCGAGGCTCGCCACCTCGACGCCGACATCGGTGCCGTAGGCCTTGACCAAAGGCGTCAGCAGGTCGGCCCGCGCCCGCGCGGCGGCGTCGCCGCGCTCGGCCCGGTCGGTCTGCGCGGCGCAATAATAAGCCAGCGCGCGCGACGCCTGGGTCAGCGCCTTCATCCTCAGCAGCATCCGCCGCACGTCCGGAAATTCGATGATCCGCGCCGGTCTGCCCTCGCGGCTGCCCTGGACCCGCTCGCGCGCATAGGCCACCGCCTGCTGCGTCGCGCGCTCGGCGATCGAGACGCCCTGGAGGCCGACATTGAGCCGGGCGTTGTTCATCATCGTGAACATCGCCGCCATGCCCTTATTCTCCTCGCCGACCAGCCAGCCGGTCGCCCCGCCCTCGTCGCCATAGGCCATGACGCAGGTCGGCGAGGCGTGGATTCCGAGCTTGTGCTCGATCGAGACGCAGCGCAGGTCGTTGCGCGTCCCGTCCGGCAGGATCTTGGGCACGAGGAACAGCGAGATGCCCCTGGTCCCCGCGGGCGCGTCCGGCAGCCGGGCAAGGACGAGGTGGACGATATTCTCGGCCAGATCGTGATCGCCATAGGTGATGAATATCTTCTGCCCGGTGATGCGGTAGCTTCCGTCCCCCGCCGGCTCGGCGCGAGTCTTGAGCGCGCCGACGTCGGAGCCCGCCTGCGGCTCGGTCAGGTTCATCGTGCCCGTCCATTCGCCGCTGATCAGCTTGGGCATCCAGGCCTCGCGCAGCTCCGGCGAGCCATGGTGCTTCAGCGCCTCGACCGTGCCCGGAGTCAGCATCATGCACAGCGAGAAGCCCATATTGGCCGAGCCGAGATCCTCGAGCACGACCGTGGCGAGCGTCAGGGGCAGGCCCTGGCCGCCGAAATCCTCCGGCCCGGCGAGTGTGCCCCAGCCGCCCTCGACATAGGCGTGATAGGCGCGCGCGAAGCCCTCTGGCATGGCGACGCCGTCCGGGCTCCATTTGGCCCCAACCTCGTCGCCGATCCGGTTGAGCGGCGCGAAGGTGCCGGCGGCGAACGCGCCCGCGCCGTCGACGATGGCCGCGACCAGGTCGCGATCCTCGACGAGGTCGCCAATCCCCGCGACGCTGTCGAGAACGAGCATCTGCTCGGCGATGGGGGGCGCGTAGCTCATGGCTGGTGTCCGTAATGTTGCGTCGGCGGAACGGGCGCTATAGCCCCGCGCGGTGAGCGCGCAACAGACCCGTGTCCTGCCCTACGGGCCCGAGGCGATCGGCGAGGCCGCGGCGCTGATCGCCGCCGGCCAGCTGGTCGCGATGCCGACCGAGACGGTCTACGGCCTCGCCGCCGACGCCCGCAACGGCGAAGCCGTCGCGCGCATCTACGAGGCCAAGGGACGGCCGAGCTTCAACCCACTGATCGTGCACGTTCCAGGCATCCCTGAGGCGCGGAGCATCGGCGCCTTCGACGCGCAGGCCGAAGCGCTGGCCGAGCGTCACTGGCCGGGCCCGCTGACGCTCGTGGTCCCGCTGCGCGAGGACGCCGGCATCGCCACGCTCGTCACGGCCGGCCTGCCGACGATCGCCCTGCGCGCGCCGGCGCATCCGGCCATGCGCGACCTGCTGGCGGCCAGCGGCTCGCCCCTCGCCGCCCCTTCGGCCAATGCGAGCGGGCGAATCAGCCCGACCCGCGCGGCCCATGTCCTCGCCAGCCTCGCCGGCCGGGTGCCGCTGATCGTGGATGGCGGCGCGACGGCGCACGGCCTCGAATCGACGATCGTCGCGGCGACCGGCGGCGCCTTGCGGCTGCTCCGTCCGGGCCCGATCGATCTTGGCCGCACCGCCGGCGAGGGAAGCGGCATTGAGGCCCCCGGCCAGCTCGCCAGCCATTATGCGCCGGCCAAGCCACTGCGCCTCGACGCCCATTCGGCCGAGCCCGACGAGTGGCTGATCGGCTTCGGACAGGTGGCGGGCGACGCGACTTTGAGCGCGGCCGGAGACTTGGTGGAGGCGGCTGCCAACCTGTTCCAGCGGCTGCACGAGGCCGAAGCCTCGGCCGCCGCCCGCATCGCCGTTGCGCCTTTGCCCGGGGAGGGGCTCGGCGCGGCGATCAACGACCGCCTGCGCCGCGCCGCCGCGCCGCGCTAGGCCGCGGGAGCCTGCTTAAGCCGCTCCGCGAAGCTCTTCCTCAACTTCTGCAGCTTCGGCGGGACGACCGCGAGGCAATAGGGATTGCGCTGCCCTTCGCCCTCCCAATAATTCTGGTGATAATCTTCCGCGGGCCACCATTGGCCGGGCTGCTCGACCGTGGTGACGATCGGCGCCGGCCAGCTTGCCGCGGCGCGCTCGATGCCGCGCCGCGCGGCCTCTTGCTGCGCCGGCGAGAGCGGAAAAATGGCCGAGCGATATTGCGTGCCGACGTCGTTGCCCTGGCGGTTGAGCTGGGTCGGATCGTGGGTCGCGAAATGGACGTCGAGCAGATCGTCGTAGGAAATCCGCTCGGGATCGAAGGTGACTCGGATCGCCTCGGCGTGGCCGGTATCGCCGCCGCAGACCTGCTTGTAGGTCGGATCGTCGAGATGGCCGCCGACATAGCCGCTTTCCACCGAGGACACGCCGATCAAATCCTTGAACACCGCCTCGGTGCACCAGAAGCATCCGCCCGCCAGAACTGCCTGTTCCTCCGCCATCTCGATCTCCTTCTCGTCGATGAGATAGGGATGCGCGGACCGGTTTGGAATGCCCGTCAGGCCGGAGCGGGCTGCCGCTCGCGTGGAATCGTGAAGGTGAAGCTTGCGCCCCCGCCGGGCCGATTGTCGGCCCAGATCCTGCCGCCATGCGCCTCGACGATCGTCCGGCTGATCGGCAGGCCGAGGCCCATGCCGTCGGGCTTGGTCGTCATGAATTCCGAAAACAGACGGTCGCGCTGGTCGTCCGGGATGCCGTCGCCCGTGTCGGTCACCTCGACGGCGATCATCTCCCCCTCGACCCGAGTCGATATCACGATCTCTCCAGCCGCCCCCCGCAACGCCTCGATCGCGTTGCGGACGAGGTTGATCAGAACCTGCTGGATCTGGATGCGGTCCGCGCGAACCCATTGGGCGTCGGCATCGAGATCGAGCCAGTGGACGATGTTCAGCGCATCGGTCTCAATGAACGCGAGATCGCA
>DASQJU010000072.1:0-20616 GCA_035630915.1 Allosphingosinicella sp. | reverse complement strand
TTGCACACCCGGACCATCGCCCGGGCGTACGGGCCGTAGCTCGTCCGCTGCAGCGGCACCTGGTTCATGATGGCCGCGCCGTCGACCAGCCAGCCGATCGCGCCGATGTCGGCCCAAGTCAGCGTCGGATAGTTGAAGATGGTTGAATATTTGGCTTTGCCCGAATGGAGCGCGTCGATCATCTGTTCGCGGCTCGTGCCAAGCGTCTCGGCGGCGCAGTAGAGGTAGAGGCCATGCCCCGCCTCGTCCTGCACCTTGGCGAGCAGGATCGCCTTGCGCCGAAGCGACGGCGCCCGCGTGATCCAATTCCCTTCCGGCAGCATGCCGACGATCTCGCTATGCGCGTGCTGCGAGATCTGGCGGGTCAGAGTGCGCCGGTAGGCTTCGGGCATCCAGTCCTTGGGCTCGATGAACTCGTCCGCCGCGACCCGCGCCTCGAACGCCGCGAGCTTCTCGGGATCCTCGGTGGAGACGATCTTGGCCGTCTTCTGCATCTCGGTGGTGTACATCGGGATCACCTACCATTAATCGACCGATCGGTCAACGAATTCGCCCTCCCGCGACAACAACGCGCGAACCGCGCTAAGGGTCGCGCGAATCGTCCGAAACATGCTCTTCCGGAGGCCCGATGTCCAAACCGCTCAACGCGCTCGAAACCGCCCTCTTCAGCGCGCTCGACGGCGAAACCAACATGTCCGGCTTCTTCGATGCGCTGACCGCCGCGCAGATCGTCATTCCGAGCGAGACCGAGGTGCAGCCGGACGGCAGCGGTTTCGCGCCGCTCACCCAGTGGCGCCAGGGCGTCGAGCTGGTCCTCGCCTTCACCAGCAACGCGCGGATTGGGAAGTCCTATCTCGACCTCGCCCCCTGGCTGCTTACGGTCGATTCCACCTGGCTGATCCGGAACCTCGCCTACGACCGCGGCCTGCTGCTGCTCGGCGGGCCGGATCGGGGCCTGATGGTCACCCCGTCACAGCTCGCCGCGATCAGGGTCAAGCTCTAGGTTACAGCCACTCTCACTCTCGTCATTCGGCTTTGGTCAGCGAATCCGTACGCCGGCGCCGGCTCTCCAATTCGTGCAGCAACATCCACCGGCGCGTGCGCGCGTGTGAGGATTGCTCCTCGCTCGGGCAGCCGGTGTAATAGGTTGTTGCCACTTCATCCTCGACTTCTCGGTGCATTGCGGCGACCTCCTCCTCGCCAATCTGGGCCTTCAGCCACGGTCGAAGCGCGTCAATTCGGTCTTGGAACTCATCGTGTTGGCGCTGCCAGAGACGCTCCTGGCCGTTCGGGGTGCATACGATGCCAGCGGCGATCAGCTCGCCGTAAATATCGCGAGTGGAGAGCGCGTGAGAGGTACAGCCGCCCAGCATAAGCAGCAGACCCATCCAAGCGAGCCGCGGCATCAGGAACCTACACCCGCTCGACCACCGTCGCGATGCCCTGCCCGACGCCGATGCACATGGTGCATAAAGCATAGCGGCCGCCCGCGCGGTGCAGTTCCTCGACGGCGGTGAGGATCAGCCGCGCGCCCGACATGCCCAGCGGATGGCCGAGCGCGATCGCGCCGCCATTGGGGTTCACGCGCGGATCGTCGTCGGCGAGGCCCAATTGGCGCATCACCGCGAGGCCTTGGGCGGCAAAGGCTTCATTGAGCTCGATCACGTCCATGTCGGCGATGGTGAGGCCGAGGCGCTTCATCAGCTTCTCGCTCGCCGGCGCCGGGCCGATGCCCATGATCCGAGGCGGGACGCCAGCGACCGCGCCACCGACGAAGCGGGCGCGCGGCGTGAGGCCGTTGCGCTTTGCCGCCTCCTCGGTGGCGACGATGATCGCCGCCGCGCCGTCATTGACGCCCGAGGCATTGCCGGCCGTCACACTGCCGTCGGCGCGGACGATCGGCCGCAGCTTGGCGAGCGCCTCGACACTGGTCTCGCGCGGATGCTCGTCGCGCGCGACGATTGCCGGATCGCCCTTGCGCTGCGGGATCTCGACCGCGACGATCTCGGCGTCGAACCGCCCGCTCGCCTGCGCCGCCGCGGCCTTGGCCTGGCTGCGCACGGCAAACGCATCCTGGTCGGCGCGGCTGATCTGGAACTCCTGCGCCACGTTCTCCGCGGTGCTCGGCATCGTGTCGTCGCCATAGGCATTCTTCATCTTCGGGTTGACGAAGCGCCAGCCGATCGTCGTGTCGTACATCTCGGCGTTGCGGTCGAAGGCCGAGGTCGCCTTGGCCATGACGAAGGGCGCGCGGCTCATGCTCTCCGATCCGCCGGCGATCAGCATGTCGGCCTCGCTGCCGCGGATCACCCGCGCCGCCATCGCCACCGCGTCCATTCCCGATCCGCACAGGCGGTTGAGCGTTACCCCGCCCGACGTGTCGGGCAGGCCGGCGAGCAGCCCGGCCATGCGCGCGAGGTTGCGATTGTCCTCGCCCGCCTGGTTGGCGCAGCCGAGGATGACATCGTCCAGGTCGGCCCAATCGACGCCCGGATTGCGGTCCCTCAGCGCCCGGATCGGGATCGCGGCCAGATCGTCGGCGCGGACCGACGACAGGCTGCCGCCATAACGGCCGATCGGCGTGCGCACCGCGTCGCAGATATAGGCTTCGGTCATTCGTCTTCTCCGATCAGTGGCCCGCCGAGGCTACGCGAGAATCCCTGAAACTCGGCAATCGAGCGGCCATCCTCGGTGCGCACGCTGACGTTGGTAACGCCCGAGCGGCCGACAAGCGCCGCCTCCCGAGCCTCCGCGATCAGCACTTCGCCTTCGCGCGCCTGATCGAGAAAGGTGATCGACGCGTTGGCGGCGACGGTGCGCACATTGCGGCTGTTGCAGGCATAGGCGAACGCCGTGTCGGCGAGCGAAAACACCATGCCCCCATGCGCGATGCCATGCCCGTTCAGCATGTCTGCGCGCAGCGCCATGCGGATCCGCGCATAGCCCTCCCGCACCCCCTCGATCTCGATCCCCCAGGCCGGGCCGGTGCCCTCGGCGGCGAGCATCGAATGCGCGACCTTGTCGGCAATCTCGTCTGCGTTCATGACAGCGGCCATGACCTACGAGACGATCGAGTTCAAGGTCGAGGCCGGCATCGCCCGCCTCACCCTCAACCGCCCGGACCGGCTCAACAGCTTCACCGTGCAGATGCACGAGGAGGTCGCCGACGCGCTCGCCAAACTCGGCGCCGCGCGCTGCCTCGTCCTCACCGGCGCCGGCCGCGGCTTCTGCGCGGGACAGGATCTGAACGACCGCGCGGTGGCGCCGGGCGAGGCGGTCGATCTCGGCGAGTCGGTCGAGCTTCGCTACAACCCGCTGGTCCGCACCCTCACCGCGCTTCCCATGCCGGTCATCGCGCGGGTGAACGGCGTCGCCGCCGGTGCGGGCGCCAACATCGCGCTCGCCTGCGACATCGTCATCGCCGCCAAATCGGCCAAGTTCATCCAGAGCTTCGCCGCGATCGGTCTCATCCCCGACAGCGGCGGCACCTGGGTGCTGCCGCGCCTCGTGGGGCAAGCGCGCGCGCTCGGTCTGGCGCTCACCGGCGAGCCGCTCGGCGCGGAGAAGGCTGCCGAATGGGGCCTGATCTGGAAGGCGGTCGACGACGAGGCGCTCGACGCCGAAGTCGACACCCTCGCCGAGCGCTTCGCCGCCGGCCCAACCCGCGGTCTCGCCCGGATCAAGGCGATGCTGCGCGAAAGTTGGGGCCAGACCCTCGACGCCGAACTGGACCGCCAGCGCGACGCGATGCGCGAGCTCGGCTTCTCCGACGATTATCGCGAGGGCGTCGCCGCCTTCATGGAAAAACGGCCGCCGAATTTTACCGGGAAATAGCCAACTCCGTCATTGCGACCGGAGCGAAGCAATCCAGTCCTGCGCCGCTGGATTGCTTCGTCGCTGCGCTCCTCGCAATGACGACTATTCCTTCACGGCCCTGATATGCTTCTCGAACGTGTCGAAATCGATGTTCGATCCGCACACCAGCACGCCGACCTTCTTGCCCGCCAGCCGTTCCTTGAGCGGCCCAACCAAAGCCGCACTCGCCGCCGCCGCGGCGGGCTCCACGGCCAGCTTCATCTCGCGGAACAGCAAGGCCATCGCGCTGCGTATCTGATCGTCGTCGACCAGCACGATGTCGTCCAGATTCGCCCGGCAGAGGCCGTAGCTGAAGGGCAAGGCGAAAGGTGGCGCGAGGCTGTCGGCGATCGTCTTCACCTCGGCATGGTCGATCGGCGAGCCTTGCGCGAAGCTGCGCGTCATCGTGTCAGATCCGGTCGGCTCGACCCCGAACACCAGGCAATCGGGCCTCAGCAACTTGATCGCCGCCGAGGCGCCCCCGGCCAGCCCGCCGCCGCCGATAGCGATGATCGCCGCGTCGAGGTCGGGTGCCTGCTCGAGCCATTCCATGCCCAGCGTCGCCGTTCCGAGCGCGGTATAGGGCCCTTCGAACGGGTGGACGAACGTCCGCCCCTCGTCCCGCGCGATCGCCTCGACCATCTCGAACGCGGTCTTCCCGTCGGGCGCGATCACCACCTCGGCGCCGAGCGCCCGACAGCCCTCGACCCGCGCCGAATTGGCCGAGCCCATCATCACCACCTTTGCGGTCGTCCCGAGCGCCTTGGCGGCATAGGCCGCGGCGAGCGCATGATTGCCGGCGCTGACCGCGCAGATGCCGCGCGCACGCTCCTCCGGCGTCAGCCGAAGCACCTTCGAAATCGCCCCGCGCGCCTTGAACGTCCCGCTCTGCTGAAACAATTCGAGCTTCAGGTTGACCCGCGTGCCCTCCGGCAAAAGCGCCTCGATCTCGCGCCCGCGCCACTCGTGGACCGGCGTGCGCGAGACATAAGGCGCGATCATCGCGCGCGTCTCTTCGATCTCGGCGAGGGTCAGGCTGGGAGCGGTCTCGGCATCCATCCACCCCACTTAAACCTCCCCGTCATTCCAGCGAAAGCTGGAATCTCATTTCGTTTGAAGGCAGGGGGATTCCAGCTTGCGCTGGAATGACGAGAGAAGAGCCAAATGAAGACCCTCAAGCTGCTCAACTACGCCCGCGACGGCTGGGTCGCCGGCGACGGCGCCGGCGCCGAGGTGATGAGCGCGGTTACCGGCGAGGTCATCGCCGAGACCGGCAGCGCCGGCCTCGATTTCGCGGCCATGCTCGATCACGCCCGCAAAATCGGCGGCCCCGCGCTCCGGGCGATGACCTTCCACGAGCGCGCCTGGATGCTCAAGGACCTCGCCAACGCGGTGATGGCGCGCAAGGAGGAGCTGTACGAGCTCAGCTACGCCACCGGCGCGACGCGGACCGACGGCTGGATCGACATCGAGGGCGGCGCCGGGACGCTCTTCTCCTTCTCCTCCAAGGGCCGGCGCGAGCTGCCCAACGGTCGGGTCCTGATCGACGGCGCGATGGAGCCCCTCTCGCGCACCGGCAGCTTCGTCGGCCAGCACGTCTTCACCCCGCTCCAGGGCGTCGCCGTCCACATCAACGCGTTCAACTTCCCCGTCTGGGGCATGCTCGAAAAGCTCGGTCCGACCCTCCTCGCCGGCGTTCCGGCGATCGTGAAGCCCGCCTCATCGACCGGCTACCTGACCGAAGCCTGCGTCCGGATCATGATCGAGTCCGGAATTCTGCCCAAAGGCGCGTTGCAGCTGATCATGGGCTCCACCGGCGACCTGATGGATCATCTCACGCTGCAGGACGTGGTCAGCTTCACCGGCTCGGCGGCGACCGCGATGAAGCTCCAGTCGCACCCGGTGATCGCCCGCGAAAGCGTCCGCTTCGTCGCCGAGCGCGACAGCCTCAACGCCTCGATCCTCGGCCCCGACGCGGCGCCCGGAACGCCCGAATTCGACCTGTTCGTGAAGGAGGTGGCGCGCGAGATGACGGTCAAGGCGGGCCAGAAATGCACCGCCATCCGCCGCGCCATGGCCCCGGCCGAGCATCTCGACGCGGTCCAGGAAGCGCTCTCCGCCCGCCTCGCCAAGGTGCGCATCGGTGACCCGCGCGACGAGGCGACCCAGATGGGCCCGCTCGCCAGCCGCGACCAATTGCTCTCGGTCCGCGAAGCCGTCGCCGAGCTGGCCAAGTCGGCGCGCGTCGTCTCCGGCGATCCGAACCGCGCCCCGGTGGCCGGCAACGGCGCCTTCCTCGAGCCGATCCTGCTCCGCTCCGACGATCCCTGGGGCTCGCCCGCCATCCACGACGTCGAGCCGTTCGGCCCGGTCTCGACGATCATGCCCTACAAGGATTTCGACGACGCCATCGCCCTCGCCAATCGCGGCATGGGCAGCCTCGCGCTCTCGCTCTTCACCTTCGATCATGAAGTCGCCGAGGAGTTCGTGCTCGGCGCCGGCGCCTATCACGGCCGGATGGTGATCCTCGACCGCACGTCGGCCAAGGAATCGACCGGCCACGGCTCGCCCTTGCCCGTCCTCGTCCACGGCGGCCCCGGCCGCGCCGGCGGCGGCGAGGAGATGGGCGGCGTGCGCGGCGTGAAGCATTACATGCAGCGCACCGCGCTCCAGGGCGCCCCGGACATGCTCTCCGCCGTGATCGGCCAATGGCTCCCGGGCGCCGAAAAGGTCGAAGGCGATGTCCACCCCTTCCGCAAGCGCATCTCCGAGCTCGAGATCGGCTACACCCTCAAGACCGGCAGCCGCACGGTCGCGCTCGAGGATATCGAGCATTTCGCCCATTTCACCGGCGACACCTTCTACGCGCATATGGACGACGAGGCGGCCAAAGCCTCGCCGATCTTCGGCGGCCGAGTCGCCCACGGCTACCTCATCCTGAGCTTCGCCGCCGGCCTGTTCGTCGATCCCGCGCCCGGCCCCGTCCTCGCCAATACCGGCCTCGAAACCCTGCGCTTCCTCACCCCGCTTTATCCGGGCGATTCCATGCGGGTGGAGCTCACCGTTAAGTCCACGTCCATCCGCGACGAGGAAAAAGGCGAGGTGCGCTGGGCGGTCTATGTGTTCAACCAGAAGGACGAGATTGTGGCGACCTACGAGTTGATGACGATGAACGTCCCATGATCCAGGCCCTGTTCGCGTTCCTCCTCGCCGTCCAGCAGCCCGCCGCGCAACCGCCCGCCGCGCCGCCCCCGGCCGCCACGCCTGCGCCGGCGCCGGCAGGCCCCACGGTCTACGGCTACCGCGTCGCCGCCACCTATCCGCACGACCCCGAGGCCTTCACCCAGGGGCTCTTCTATCTCGACGGCCATCTCTACGAGAGCACCGGCCAGGTCGGCCGCTCGACCATCCGCCGCGTACACATCGAGGACGGGCGCGTGCTGCAATCGGTGCCGATCCCGCCCGGCAATTTCGGCGAGGGCATCACCAATTGGGGCGACCAGATCGTCTCGATCACCTGGCAGGGCGGCATCGGCTTCCGCTGGAACCGCCGGACCCTGCGGCAAACCGGCGAATGGCATTATCCCGGCGAAGGCTGGGGCCTGACGCAGAACGGCACCGACATCATCATGAGCGACGGCACCGCGGAGCTGCGTTTCCTCGACCCCACCACCCTCGCTGAGCGCCGCCGGGTCACCGTCACCGTCCACGGCCGGCCCGTCACCGCGCTCAACGAACTCGAATGGATCCACGGCGAGGTCTGGGCCAATATCTGGCACACCGGCTACATCGTCCGCATCGACCCCGGAAGCGGCAACGTCACCGGCGTCGTCGACCTGCGCCCGCTCGCCGCCGAGAATGCCGGGGACGAGGACGCGGTGCTCAACGGCATCGCCTACGATCCCACCGGCGACCGCCTGTTCGTCACCGGCAAGCTCTGGCCGCATTTGTATGAGATAGACTTGGAGCCACGGCCGGGGAGTGCGGTTGAATAACGGGGAAGCGCGCGAAACCTCTTGCCGCAATATTGTTGGTCCGCATGCGGTCGGCTATTGCTGAAGAGGTGAAGAAATTCGCTGTCGCCTTCAGTCTGCTTTTTCTGTCGTCATTGGCGCAGGCCCAGCAGCCTTCGGATCCGCGGGCTCGTTGGGAAGTCCGACAGGCGTCCGAGCTTCGATTCAGGCGGACCATGTTCACGAGGGCAGGATTTCCTCCAATTGAGGAGGTGCAAGCGAACGGACGGCAGATTCGGCGGCTCTTGCTTACCGACCCCTACATGATGTCTGCGGTGCCCGGCATCGAAGTGGAGAGGCATAGGGACGGACATGTCACCCTCCGCTTGCAGTACTTTGCTTGGAGCGGCGATTCGGTCTCGATTGACCAAGTCGCCTGGGATGCGCTTGCCGCCATTGAGCAAGAGGCGTTCGCCGCGCCGGCCTACTCGCCCGAGCCGGTCTCTCAACGTGCATCGCCTCCGCCGCCGGCGCCGGCCATTTGCCACGGATGGGGTCTTTGGCTTCAGGCTAGCGTTGAGCGCCGTGCGGTATGGAGCCAATGCGGCGGTCGAGGCGGACCAATTGTCGACTACGCCATGCAAATGCTGACGCTGGCCATGGCGACGCGACCGAATTGCAGATTTGAACGCGAAAATCCCTTTGCCTCATTCAGTCGATGCTTCTCTCCGACGATGTCGCTCGACAACCCTGAGTTAGAAGCGATCTTCGCTGTATTACGCCGCGAGTATTACGAGGTTGCGGGCGCGGATCGCTTGGCCGAAGCACGCATGGCGTTGCGCGCGCCTTCGCTGACGCGCGGCGGCTCCGCGTGGCAATCTGCAAGGGCGGCCATCGATCGGTACAAAGCGACGAACGACTATCGTTCAGAGCGCTTGCAGCGACTCCGTGAACTCGCGTCCACCGCGGTAAATCCCTCGCAAGCCGACCGAGCCAAGATGCAACTGACGATCCAGGATTGGTCGCATTTCATGCAGGCTCAGGGATCAAACTACCGAAGCTTGGTCGAGCAATTGGAGTCACTCGCGGATTAGCAAGCGAGTTCTAGTCCGCCGGCCACGCCTCCAGCACTTCCACGAACCGCGACAGCCACGCATTGGTCTGGTGCCCGTCCACCACCCGGTGATCGATCGTCAGGCTCACATAGGCCATCGGCCGGATCTGGATCGCGTCCTGGCCGCCGATCTCGCGCACGACCACGCGCTTCTCCAGCTTGCCCACGCCGAGGATCGCCGCCTGCGGCCGGTTGATGATGATCGGCGCGGCGAACAGCGAGCCGGAGACGCCGTGGTTGGAGATGGTGAAGGTGCCGCCCTTGATCTCGGCCGCCGTCAATTTCTCCTTGCGCGCTTTCTCGACCAGTTCGTCGAGCTGCGCGGCGATGCCCTTGAGGCTCAGCTGCTGCACCTTGCGCACGACCGGGACAATCAGCCCCTTGGTGCCGAGCGCGGTGCCGACGCCGATATTGATGTCGTCGTAGAGCTCGAGCCGATTGTCGTGCCAGCGGCTGTTGATCGCCGGCGCGACCTTCATCGCCTCCGCGGCCGCGGCGACCAAATAAGCGGTGTAGGTCAGCTTCACGCCCTTCTTCGCGAACGCCGCCTTGTGCGTCTCGCGGTGCGCCATGATCGCTGAGAAATCGGCCTCGAACACCGCCGTGACGTGCGGCGCCTCGCTGAGCGAGCGCTGCATGTTCTCGGCAATGGCGAGCCGCATGCGGTCGTGGGGCACGAAATGCGAGCGAATGTCGCCTGTCGCAGCGGCGATCACGCCCTCGACCGGCTGGCCGCCTTGCGTCGCTTCCTCGACCGCGCGGTCGACATCGGCCCGCGTGATCCGCCCGCCCCGTCCCGTACCCTCGATCCGCGCGGGATCGATATCGTGCTGCAGCACGGCGCGCTTCACCGAAGGCGAAAGGCGGGTTTCGCTCCCCCCACCCATTCGGCCTGAGCCTGTCGAAGGCCCTTCCTTCTTCGGTGACGAAAGTGACGCAGAGGGCTTCGACAGGCTCAGCCCGACCGGCGGTTCCTGAAGATTGTCCTCGCCAACCTCCGCGGCCGGCGCGATCCGCCCGAGCACGGCCCCGGGCACCGCATCCTCATCCGAATGGAGCAAGATCTCGCGCAGCACGCCGGCCGCCGGCGCCGGCACCTCCATCGCCACCTTGTCGGTCTCGAGCTCGACCAGCGGATCGTTCTCCTCGACCCGGTCGCCGACCTTCTTGAGCCAGGCGCGCACCACCGCCTTGGTCCCCTCCTGCTCCTCCGGAACGACGACGTCGATCACGACGCCTCCCCCAAGGCGTCGCCCCGGCGCAGGCCGGGGTCTCGTGGAGACACGCCGTGACCTTCTCTTCCTGAGATCCCGGCCTTCGCCGGGATGACGAATTGGGCCATCATCAAAACCCCACCAGTTCGTCGATCTTCGCGCGGATCGTTTCGATCGTCGGCAACGCCCATTCCATCAGCACCGGATTATGCGGGCTGGGAATGTCCGGCATCGTCACCCGCGCGACCGGCGCGTCGAGATCGAGGAAGGCCTCGTCGACGACCACCGCGGCGATCTCCGCGCCGAAGCCGCCCGAGCGCAAATCCTCGTGCACGATCAGGCAGCGCCGCGTGCGCCGCACCGAGTCCAGCACCGTCTCCCGGTCCCACGGCATCAAAGTGCGCAAATCGATCACGTCCGCGGAAATCCCCTCGGCCGCCGCCTCGCAGCGCGGCACCATCGCGCCCCAGGTGACGATGCTGATCGCATCGCCCTCCCGCGTCTTCTTCGCCCGCCCGAACGGCAGCACATAATCGTCGCCCGGCCAGGGCCGCCGCGCCCAGGTGTCGTCGAGCATCGCGCGATGCTCGAAGAAGACGGTCGGGTCGTTCCCGCGCAGCGCCGAGCGCAGCAGCCCGACCGCGTCCTCGGCGTTGGAGGGCGCCGCCACCAGCCAGCCCGGATTGTGGACGAACTGCACCTCGTTGGTCTGGCTGTGCCAGGGATCGCCGCACTTGAAGAAGCCAACCGGGCAGCGCAGCACCATCGGCGCTGCGAAGCGGTTGTTGGTGCGCCAGCGCATCGTCCCGCAATCGTTGATCTGCTCGAGCGCGGGCTCGGCATATTTGCGGAACTGGATTTCGGGCACGGGCATCAGCCCCGCCAGCGCCATGCCAACCGCGCGGCCGATAATGCCCTCCTCGCTGAGGCTGGTGTCGAACACGCGCGCCTCGCCGAACTTTTCCTGAAGCCCCAACGTCACCGCGTGGACGCCGCCCTTGGGTCCGATATCCTCGCCGAACAGCAGCACGCGCGGGTTGATCTCCAGCTCCTGCTCGAGCGTGCGGCGGATCGCGGTGACCATGTTGATCCGCTGCCCCTGCGGCCGCGGCGCCTCGGTCGAATCCGGCGCGCTGAAACCCTTGGTCCACTGCCCGCCCTGGGCCTGCATCTCGCCGTCGTAGAAGACATGGGCGGTGACCGTCTCCGGATCGGCGATGGGCCGCGCGTCCGCGTCAGCCAGCGCGTCCGCCACCGCGGCGCGGGCTTCGCGCCCGGTCTCTTCCCAAAGCTCCTCGCCGACCAAAGCGCGAAGCTTGGGCAGCGGATCGCGCGCCCATTCGGACTTCACGAACGCCTCGTCCTTGTAAGCCTGCGTGTCCTGGAAGCTGTGCCCCTGCAGCCGCGGAACGGTCAGCCGCAGCAGCGCCGGGCCCTTGCCGCCGCGCACATGCGCCAGCGCCTCGCCGATCAGCCGCGCCGCTTCCTCGGGCTCGGTGCCGTCGCCCGACAGGACGTGCAGCCCGGTGAAGCTCGCCAGATTCTTCGCGATGTCGCCGCCCGGCGTCTGGAAGCGCGAGGGGACCGAAATGCCATATTGATTGTCCTCGACGTAGAACAGCATCGGCAGTTGCTGCGTGGTAGCGATGGTCAGCGCCGACCAGAAGCCGTTGGTCGCGCAACTGGCGTCCCCGCCGAGCACGACGCCGATCGCGCCCTCGTAAGCCGCGTCGCCGAGCACCTCGCGATAATAAGTGATCGCCTGCGCCCAGCCGGCGGTCGGCGTATATTGCGCGCCGACGCCACCGCACATCGGCAGAGCCGGCGCACCGTTGGGATTGGGATAGTTGAACACCGCGCCGATGTCGCGCCCGTCCGAATAGCCGCCGGCGCGAGCCATGCCCGATCCGAGCGCCTCGGCCGGGTCCACGCCGAGCGCGAGCAGCAAAGGCCGCGAGCGGTAATAGCCGCAGGCGGCGTCGTGGCGGTGGGTGAGCTGGAGGCCCAGCATGACCTGCGCCATGTCGTGCCCGCGCGCGCTGAACTGGTAGCGCAGCTTGCCGGCGGGGACGAGCTCCTCCTCCTCGATCCGGTCCATCTCGCGGCTGACCTGGACGTGGTAGGCGACGTCGCGCCAGCTAAAGTCCGTGTCTCCGGCGTCGGCCTTCGCCTTGGCGGCCTTGCGCGTGCGCACCTCGCTCATCCGAGCTTCTCCACCACCGCGGCGGCGAAGCGGTCGACATTGTCGTCCGACAGGCCGACGACGTTGAACCGGCCCGATGGCGCCATGTAGATTCCCTCGTCGCGCCTCAGCTCGAGCACCTGCTCGCCGGTCAGCGGCAGCATCGAGAACATGCCCTTCTGGCCTTCGATATAGGCGAGCCTGGAATCTAACGCGGCGAGGCGCGCGCGAAGCTCGCGGATCCGCGCGCCCATCGCGTTGACCTCGGAGACCCAAAGTGCCCTCAGTTCCGTATCGTCGAGGATGATCCGCGCCACCGCGGCGGGATGGTCGGGCGGCATCGACCAGGAGGTGCGGGCGAGCCCCATCAGATTGCCGAACGCGATCTCCGCCGCCTTGGCGCTCGACGCCTTGACGAAGAGATTGCCGAGCCGGTCGCGGTAGCAGGAGAAATTCTTGTCGCAGCTCTGCGCGACGAGCGCCTGCTCCGCCGCCTCGACCACCAGCCGCGTGCCCGCCGCGTCGGCCTCGAGCCCGTCACCGAACCCCTGGTAAGCGATGTCGACGAACGGCACGAGCCCGCGCCGCGCGACGATCTCCGCCACGGCGCCCCATTGGTCGAGGTCGAGGTCGGCCCCGGTCGGATTGTGGCAGCAGCCGTGGAGCAAAACGAGGTCGCCCCGCTCGGCCCCCTCGAGCGCGCTCATCATCGCGTCGAAGTGAATGCCCGCCTGCCCCTTGGTGTAATAAGGATAGGGCACCATCTCGACGCCCGCCGAGGCGATCAAGGGCTGGTGGTTGGGCCAGGTCGGCTCGCCGACGAAGATCCGCGCCCCCGGGCTCGCCTTGGCGACCAGCTCCGCCCCGAGCCTCAGCGCCCCGCACCCGCCCGGAGTCTGCAGCCCGATGATCCGCTCGTCCGCCGCCAGCGCCTCGCCGAGCACGATCGGCCGGATCAAATCGGTGAAGCGCGCGTCGCCCTGGCTGCCGATATAGGCCTTCGTCGCCTGCGTCTCCCACAGGATCTTCTCGGCCGCCTTGACGCATTTGAGGATCGGCGTGCCGCCCGCCGCGTCGCGATAGACGCCGACTCCGACGTCGATCTTGGTTTCCCTGGGATCGGCATTGGCGAGCGCGATCAAAGCGATCAGCGAATCCGCCGGCTGCGCCTCGAGCCGGTCCAGCAGCAAAGGCTTGTCGCTCAAGATGAACCCCTGTTCCATGTGCAGCGCCTGTCGTGGAGATTTGCGCCTTATTCCTATGCGAGCCGGCGCGCAAAGGCTTATCAATTTCGCCGCGATAACGCCCTTTCGTGAAACATCCGTTTCATGATATGCCAATATCATGAGCGATGAAGTTCATCTCGACGCAATAGACCGCCGGATCGTTCGCGCACTCCAGCGCGACGCCAGCCTATCCCACGCCGCGCTGGCCGAGGGCGTCGGCGCCTCGGCCGCCTCGGTCTGGCGCCGCGTCCGCGCGCTCGAGAAGGCCGGCGTGCTCGGCGCCGCCGTCCGCCTCGCCGATCCGGCGCGGCTCGGCCGCGCGGTCAACGTCATGTGCCAGGTCCGCATGCACCGCCAGACGGTCGACGCCCGCGCCGAGTTCGAGGCGTTCATCACCTCGCGCGAGGAGATCGTCGAATGCTACGCCATGTCGGGCGAGTGGGACTATCTCCTGCGCATCGCCGTCCGCGACGTGGCGGACTATGACCGCTTCATCCGCCAGGGCGTCCTCGCCCACCCCAGCGTCGCCAACGCCGCCAGCAATTTCGCGCTGCGGCAGGTCAAGTACACGACGGAGATCCCGGTTTAGGCGATCGCTCGGCGGCCCCCTTCGCCGGGGCGGTTACGGCGTGCGGCGGGCCATGTTCAGGCTTCCGTCCGGCGCCACCACCACCGCCTCGTTCGTCCCCGGCGGGGTGAAATAGGCCGCGGCCCCGGTGACAAGCGCGGTGATGATCGTGGTGATTGCCGTCTGGATCTCCGGCGGCAGCGTGTTGCCGCCGAGGAAATAGAGCGCGAT
The DNA here is from genome assembly GCA_035630915.1 of Allosphingosinicella sp. Classification (GTDB taxonomy): domain Bacteria; phylum Pseudomonadota; class Alphaproteobacteria; order Sphingomonadales; family Sphingomonadaceae; genus Allosphingosinicella. The sequence continues at coordinate 6,273 of DASQJU010000072.1, read as the reverse complement.
CGTGGCGACGGCCGCGCCGAAGGCGGAGGCGCCGGTCGCGGCGACGGATTTGTTGGTGGGCGCCGCGCTTGGCGTGACGGCGGGCGGGATGGTGGCCATGAGAGCTCTCCTCATCGATGAACGCATGCACCTGACCGGCCCGGCGCGGCGCAAAGCCCGCCTGGCGCGGACCGCATTACCGGAGCCGGGCGCGCCGCGCACGTGACCGCCGTCACATTCGCCGCCCTCACAGCATCCGCACCCTGGGCTGCGCGCGGGGCCGGGTCAGCTCGGTCAGCGCCCAGACGCAGGCGTCGGCCCGGTCCGGCGACTTCCCCGGCCCCTCAGCTTCTCCGTATGGGTTCACGTCCGACAAATGAACGCAGTTTTCGGCGGATTTCCGCGGCGAACGCGCTGCGAAAATTGGACGCGCCAATCCTACGCAATTCCGCGCGAATCTATTTTTCAGCTGGCCGATTCGGGTCCGCCGGGGCCGACTCGACCGGTTCCGCCGTCGGCACCTTCCGCGCCCGGTCGGCGGCGAAGGCTTCGGCATCGGCGATGCGCCAGTACCGGAGCTGGACATATTCCGGGACATCCGGCGTCAGCGAGGACAAAGTGTTGCTTCCGGCGAGATCGGCGCGGACTCCGTCGCGCTCGAAGCGCCCATATGCGACGGTGGCATAGGCGGCGCGTTGGACATCGCTGACCCGGAAAATGGGAATCGATCGAAACCGGCGGCCCGAATTGCTGCTCGAGCAACCCGGCAACCCGCGTGAAATTCGACCGCTCGAATCTTATCCGACCCGAAAGCATACGCCCCCAGCGGACCTCCACGTAGAACAGGCGGTCATCGACGAAGCCGAATGCCGCCTCGGCCGACCTGCCGGCTTCCCGGATCGAATCGCGCGTCGCCACGAACTGGCGATGGGTCTCTGGATCGGTGCCGGTCTCGGTCCTGATCCCCTGCGCCGTCAGCGCCGCCCGCACCTCGGCCGGGCTCATCCCCGCGCGAAGCCCGCGCCAGAGCAAGGGCCGCTCGTCGCGCGCCGCCTGGACTTGCGGCTGCGGCGCCACCGCCGTCTGCGGCGCCTGCCCGCCAAGCGCCGCCGCCGCCAAAGCCATCGCACTCCACATGCCCGTCACTCCACAGGGACAAATCGGCTCGAATGAAATTGAAACGCTGTCCCAGCGCAAGCGGAAATCTCGCCGCGATGCGGTTTCCCAGCCCCCGTCATCCCGGCGAAGGCCGGGATCCACCTTCCTCGCGACTCGTCAAACCACGTCTTGCTGGCAGCGCCGCGCGGCTTGCAGAAACTCCTGCGTGACGCGTTCGCGGTCCGGGCCGGACATGCGCCGGTGCACGTCGACGAGATAGGCGCGGCGGTCCTCGTCCACCTGCCGGCTCGATTTGCCGAGCGGCGGCCCGAGGACCTCGGTTTGTCCGTGGTAATAGGCGTTGGCGCGCTGCAGGCCGGCGCGCTGGGGCCGCGGCATGTTGGGATGGAAGGCGCCGACGATCCCTGTCGCCATCTCGCACGCGACCGCCTGCTCGAACGCCGCCTGTTGCTGGCCGGCGCCGCAACCGATCAGGCTGAGGATCGGCAGGATGAGCAAGGCACGGCGCATGGAGAGACCTTCACGGATCGTCGCGGAAAGCGGCGACGCTAGGAGGGAGCCGCTAACGTTCGGTGAAGTTTCGCGGCGGTCTTCCCCACAAGGCCAGTGCCTTGCCTTTGTCATGCCGGCGGAGGCCGGAATCCAGCTTCCTTTGCTTCCGTGCCAACTCGCGAGCGCGTGATATTTGGGGATTTAGCAAACTGTCACCGTAACCCCGGGGTCAGCCGCACCGACTCAGGTGGGGTCCTGTTCGCGCCGGCGGTCCAGCTCAGCGCGATTCGGCGGCTGCGCTCGCCGATCTCGCCGGCGCCATTCATGACGTTCTCGCGCACCTCGAGCAGGACCCGCCCCGGCGTCTCGGAGACGATCCGGTAAGTGAGGAAGTCGCCGATCTCGAACACCCGCCAGCCCTCCGCCGGGGAGACGAAGAAGGCGAGATAGGTGTAGAGCCCGTTCATCGCCGGATCGCCGCCGGCCGTGCCGAACAGCTTCCCGCCCAGCGCCCCCTGTCGGCGCAATTCGTCGATCCGGACGACGGAGGCCGCGTCCTGCAATTGCAGCTCGTCGGGGTTCTCCGCCAACAGAGTCGCCGGCGCCGGGTTCGCCGGCGGCTGCGCGCCCAGCGGCGCCGCGGCCAGCACCGCCAGCGCCGGCGCGATGGTCCGAATCCAGCTCATCTGCGCCCTCCCCCAGTCCCGGTCATGATGGGCCAGTTCCTTCGTTAACCGGGAATCTAGTAACCTGTCACCGTAATCCGAATTCGGAAAACCGGCCGTTAAGCTCCGAGGGTTAGGGGTCTGGCGATGCGGCGGGCGATTGTCCTCATTGCGTTGTTTCTTGTGGCGGTCGGCGCTGGCCCGGCCTCAGCCGCACGCGACGCCTCGCCGACCCAGGTCGAGGTGTCGTTCACCCCGCAAGACGGGTGCCGGGCGCAGCTTTTCCAATTTGCCGCGGAGCCGCCTTACCGCCGGCCGGCCGGGCGGGCGTACCGGCTTCCGCACGAGCAGCGGCGGCTGGCGAGCGCGCTCCGGCGCCCGGGCCGCGAGCGTGGGCCGGCCGAGGTTCATGGCGGTCCGGACGTGCCGGAAGCCTGTTCCGGCGGCGTCCTCGAAGCGGCCCGCTCGGCAGGTTTCTCTCAGGTCGCCTTCTGGTTCCCGCCGCCGGCGAGCGCCGCGCCGGCCGAGGATATATCGGTGTGCGAGCTCGCCACCGATCCGGCCCGCTTCCACGGCCGCCGGATCAGGCTGCGCGGCCTCGTGCATCAAGCGATGACGCCCGACTACATCGCATATACCCTGATGGACTTGGCCTGCCATGTCGGGGTTGATCTGGCTGGAACGGATGAGCCCTTTTGGCGGCTGTTTCAGGGCCGCGAGCTGCGGGACAGGGTCGTCGCCGCGACCGTTATCGGCACCCCGGGGGCATCGATGTGCTACGCGAGGCCGCCGGGATCCTCGTGCGGGCCCTATTTTCGGGTCGAAAGCTACGAGGATGTCGAGCGACCGGACCTCTGCTGGGGATATCGGCCGGTCTCTGAGGGGCGCTACGAGCTGATTACACAACCCTGTCCGGCGGACGACGCGCGCTGAACGCGCCAACGCAATCAAGGAACCGCCACAGCTTGGTCGAGTGAACCGACCAGTCACTGCCCGCTCCTCCGTCATCCCGGCGGAAGCCGGGATCCAGCTTCTTTGCGTCTTCGCGGCTTTGCGTGAGACCGCCCGGCACTTGCCGAGCGTCCAGATTCCGGGTCTTGTGGGGTCGATACGGCGGGAGAGGAAAATGGGATTGTTCGACTGGCTGACCGGCAGCAAGGCAGCCCCGGCGGGCGTCGCGCGGCAGCCCGCGGCCGAGTTGCGCGCCCGGCTCCTCGAGGTCAATCGCGACACCGCCCCGTTCATTGTTCGCGACGGCGCACTGGAAGGCGTGGATCTGGTGGCGGAATGGAAGATCGTCGACGCCAAATGGTACGAGATTTTCGCCAAGGCGGGCCTCGAGCGCGTGTTCAAGGTGCTGATGAAGTTCGACGAGGCCAAAGGCGAGGTGCGCGCTGTCGATCAGGAATGGTCGCTGGAATGGCGCGCCGGCGTGCCCAGCCTCGCGCTCAGCGCCAGCGCCTTCCGCGGCCAGAAGGCGGAGATGAGCTTCGGCACCGCCTACGCCTTCCGCGAGGACGCCTCCTACGGCAAGGTCTACGACTACCGCTTCAACACCAGGGAGCTGAAGACGCCCCTGATCGAGGCCGCGCAGGCGGCGGGCTGGGGCTGGAAGGGCGTGGCGTTCGGGAAGCTTTGAGGCGGGCGGTCTCCGGCTGTCTCAATTCCTGCTTCATTCGTCATCCCGGCCCGGGCCGGGGATGCGGTGCACCGTCGCCTGAGTTCTGGGAAATTGGCCCTGTCGCCATAATCCCGAAGCTAGCGCGTGAGGTCTGTGACCAGAACCACGAGCATGATCGCAAAATACAGCAGATAAAATCCGGCCCCCATCAGCAAGAGTGTCAGCAAATCTCTGATCGCGAACACGCCCCAAAACCTGAAAACCGCATCGGCGCATATCAGCGCGGCGGCAGCAGGAAACACGACAAAGGATAACCTCTTGATAAACTCCACCCTTTTGACGATGCGCTCGATTTGTGGAAATCGATCAATCAAGTTCAACAGTCCTAGCTAATCCCGGACCTTAGCGCGGGCCCAACCCTTCAAAGCCAGCCCCAATTCCAGGCGAGAAACACAAGGCAGGCAAGCGCCGGCGCCCAGAGCCATGGTCGATGCGCGCGCCGCTCGAGTTCGTGCTGCGCGACGAGTCGATCGCGCCAGTCCTCCTGGACTTTCATCTCCCCTTCCAGCTCCTCCTTGGTGAGCTTGCGGGCGAACGCCCCGGGGTCGGAGATGGGCATGCGCGCATAATCCGGCAGGTCGGACTCCGCCCAGCGCAGCCGGGCCGCGTCGACAGTCTCGCCGCCCATGTACGTCACGAAGGCGGCGCGGATCTCCGCTTTGGCGCGCTGCCACCTTGGAGCCGGATCGTCGAACCGGACAGATGACGCCTCGAAGGCCCAGCGCACGAACTCATCGGCACAGACATCGCCCGACGGCGGAATGAAGCGGGTCACATCGGTGGGCTCGCCATCGGGCTCGAACCGTTGCCCAAGGCACCACTCGGCCGCCACGACCCGCATCAGCGCCTCGAAGCCGTCTTTCTTGGCCATTGCGAGAGATTAGGCTGGCGGACCTGGAATTGACAATGAGCGGGAGCGTCGATCGAGCGCAATCACTCGCTAGGAACATTTGAAAATGCCCTCGCCGGTCGAGGTCCGGATGAAATATCGCTCGCTATGGTCGTTCGGATCGAAATCCGGATCGCTGGGAGGATGCCGGACGACCCGCGCCTCGGTCAGCCCGACATTGATATTGTAGAGCAGAAGTACGTTCGGGAATGCGCTGACGACATAGCCACCCGAGGGCGGCGCCAGATGCGGCGCCGGCGCCACTTCGATGAGGTCTCCGACCCGGGTCGATACTCGGGTCGCGCCGATCAGGGCGCCGCAGGATCTTGGAAAGGCGAGCGCCATCCTGTTCGGGATCGCTAGGCAGAGGACGTCCTGATCGGAGCAATCCACGGTCTCCGCCGTCCATCGCGCCGTGGTGGCGGTCCCGGCCGCCAGGTTGATGACAAGCGCCTCGCTGACTGATCGGCCCGCTGCATCCGTGACTCCCGAAGGGGCTGTCGTCGCACAGCCGGCGCACAGCAGCCCAAGGGCAGCCAGCCAAGTCAGCGGCAGGTGTTGAAAGCCCCGCATTTCAACCTTCCTTCGTCATCCCGGCGGAGGCCGGGATCCAGATACTTCAGAACTCACTCAAGTGCACTGTCACCGGAATTTTGACTGTAAGAGGGCTCAAATCCATGTCCTCTGCGGAGATGTCAGAGAATATTTGCTGGAGCGATTGTCAATATTATCGTCTACCCGCAGACTGCTGGCAACGCGCGTTCCAGCCGCCCACGACAGCTTTGGAGATCATTCATGCCGCATCGTCTTGCTGCTCTAGTGCCAGATGCAGATGACCTGCTGGAACTGGAGCCCGAGGAGCTCGGCGGCATCCTGTTACAAGCATTGAAGACTCCGCCCGGACCGATGGGCGATAACAGGATCATGCTCTACAATTTCGTTGTGGGTTTGCGTCAGATCGAGCCTATTTACCCACCACATCAAGTAAATAGCGTTATCCGAGCAATTTCCGAGGCGTGGCATTGGCTTCGAATGCAAGGACTTCTCGCGCCCATTGGGGACGATGAGAATAACGAGTTCATTACTCGCAAGGGGCAAGCGATCCAATCTGAGGAAGCGTTCAAGAGCTTTCGAAAGGCAAGCCAGCTTCCTCGCGCGATACTCCACTCGACACTGGTGCAATCTGCTTGGCGAAATTACATACGAGGTGCGCACGACACAGCAGTCTTCGAGGCCTTCAAAGCGGTTGAGGAAGCTGTTCGCGGGGCTGGAGATTTTGAAAACAGAGACATCGGAGTGGATCTGATGCGCAAGGCGTTCCATCCCGAACGCGGCCCGCTGACGGATTTGACCTTGCCGTTCGCCGAACGTGAAGCGCTATCCTTTTTATTCACCGGCGCAATCGGCTCCTACAAGAATCCAGCTAGCCATCGGACAGTCGTTATCGA
>DASQJU010000071.1:0-2551 GCA_035630915.1 Allosphingosinicella sp. | reverse complement strand
CGCTCGAGGTCGAGGTGGCCGAGGACGAGGCCTTCCGCCGCGTCGTGGCGCGCGCCCCGGCGACCGTCTCAGCGGCGTCCGACTGGACCTGCCGGGTGCTCGTCGCGGGCCTGAGGCCCGCGCGCGCCTACTGGTACCGCTTCGCCGATTCCGAAGGGAATGGCAGCCGGGTGGGGCGGACGATAACCGCCCCCGCGGGCAACGATCCGCGCCCCGTGAAATTCGCCTTCGTCAGCTGCCAAACCATCAACGAGGGCTACCAGCATGCCTGGCGCCGGATGATCTGGGACGACGAGCGGCAGCCGCGCGCCGGGCAAATCGGCTTCGTCCTCCATCTCGGCGACTTCATCTACGAGGTCGTGCAATTTCCTGAGGACGGCCGGACCCGCTTCGACCGGACGATCGTCGACATCGGGCGCGTGCCGAACAGCGTGAAGGTCGGCAATTTCCACATTCCGCAGGATGTCGACGGCTATCGCACCATCTACCGCGCCTATCTCCACGATCCCGACATCCAGGACGCCCGCGCCCGCTGGCCGTTCGTGGCGATGTGGGACAATCACGAATTCTCCTGGCAGGGCTGGCAGAGCAATTTGGTGGCCCCGCCGATGGACCGCCCCGCGCAGACCGTGAAGGTCGCCGCGATGCAGGCCTGGTTCGAATATCAGCCGGCGCGGGTCACCAAAGCGAGCGGGCCTAGCCTCGACCGCTTCGATCCGCCGCGGGTCGCCGACGGTCCGCTCGGGCCGTTCGACGACAACGGGCTGGGCCAGGACCCGAACAATCTCACCGCGATCAACGCGCTCAAGGGCTATCGCGCGCTTCGCTACGGTCCCCACCTCGATCTGATCGTCACCGATCAGCGCAGTTACCGGATGCGGGATCCGGCCGACCATGAGGAGGCGAACCAGCTCGGCACGCCGGGCTTTCCCAATTCCTTTCCGGAGGAGGTCGCCGAGATTCTCGATGGCGGCCGCACCTGCAATGACGGCTATCCCCCGGACGAGATCGTCATCGGCGAAACAAGGATCCCCAATTACCGCAAGGAGGGTCCCCCGCACACGATCCTCGGTGCTGAGCAGAAGGCTTGGTTCCTCGACAAGCTCCGCTCGTCACGCGCCACCTGGAAAATCTGGGGCAATTCGCTGGGTGTGCTGGACTCGCGCAGTGATCCGCAGAACCTGCCGGACGGACTTGCCCCAGCCCGATGGCCCGGGGCGGGCTATTCCAACATCTCCGTCGGCGATTACGGCGCCGCCTTTCACGAGCGCGGCGAGATTTACGACGCCGTCCGGCGCGAGGGGATTACCGGCTTCGCGATCGTCTCGGGCGACCGGCACAGCTTCTGGGCCGGCTATGCGGCGAAGTCACTTCCGCCGAAAAGCTTCGATCCGGTCGGCCTCGCCTTCGTCACCGGCTCGATTTCGAGCGTCGGCACCGTGGAGGCGCTCGAGCATCGCTTCCGGCGCGATCACCCGCTGCGGCCCCTGTTCATGGCGGATCGGCCCGGAAGCGCGAAGCCGCATCCGACCGTGAACATGCTGGGGCTGCACGGCGTGCGCTCGTGCCTCGAATATGCCCGCAGCGGCGACCTCGCCGCCGCGCGGGCCCTCTCCAACCCCGATCTCGCGCCGCACCTCGAGTTCCTCGACCACGGGGGTCACGGCTACGCGACGGTGCACCTGTCCGCTGCCGAGTTCCGCACCGAATTCGTCTGCATCCCTCGCCCCGCCGCGCAGGAGCCGCGCCCCGACGGCGGGCCGCTGCGCTACCGCGTCGTCCACAGCGCGCCGCTATGGCGCGCCGGGGAGCGGCCGCGGCTCAGCCAGCAGGTACTGGAGGGCGACCCCGGCCTATCCATCTGATCGGGCCGGGCGCTGGCTTAGAGCGCCTCGACGACCGTCACGTTGGCGATTCCGCCGCCCTCGCACATCGTCTGGAGGCCGTAGCGCAGCCCGCGGGCGCGCAGCGCGTGGACGAGCGTCGTCATCAGCTTCGCGCCCGAGGCGCCGAGCGGGTGGCCAAGGGCGATCGCGCCGCCGTTGACGTTGAGCCGCTCCGGGTCCGCGCCGACATGGCCGAGCCAGGCGAGCGGGACCGGGGCGAACGCCTCGTTGACCTCGTAGAGGTCGATGTCGCCGATGCTCATGCCGGCGCGCTGGAGGGCGCGGTCGGTGGCGAAGAGCGGCTCCTCGAGCATGATCACCGGATCGCCGGCGGTGACGGTGAGGTTGTGGATTCGGGCCAGCGGCGTCAGCCCGTGCGCCTTGAGCGCGCGTTCCGATACAATCATCACCGCCGCCGAACCGTCGCAGATCTGGCTGGCCGAGGCGGCGCTGATCACCCCGTCCTCCTTGAGCAGTTTCACCGCCGCGATCCCTTCGAGCGTGGCGTCGAAGCGGATGCCCTCGTCAATCCGGTGCGTCTCGCTCGAGCCGTCGGGCAAAGTCACGTCGATTGGCACGATCTCGCCCGCGAAGGCCCCAGCCTCGGTCGCCGCTTTGGCGTGCCGGTGACTGAGCAATGCATATTCATCGAGCTTCTCGCGTGA
>DASQJU010000070.1:0-3358 GCA_035630915.1 Allosphingosinicella sp. | reverse complement strand
CCGAACTTGGCGGCCAGGCTGAGCTTGGCATGTTCCGAGCTGACCTGCAGGCGGACCAGCAGGTTGAGGTCGGTCGCGGCAATCCCGTCAGTCGCCGTGGCGCGGACGATCTTGTCCAGTTCTTCCATCGAATCGAGCGAGAAGGTGCGCACGCCGTGCGTCGCATACGCCTCGGCGATCGCCTCCTCGGCCTTCACCGGGTGCATGAAGCAGGAGACCGCATCGGGCAGGGTCTCCGCGACCAGGCGCACCTCGGCGATCGAGGCCACGTCATAATGGGTGACGCCGGAATCCCACAGGATCTGCAGCAGCTCGGGCGACGGATTCGCCTTCACCGCATAGAGCGAGCGGCCCGGAAACTTCTCGACGAAGAATCGGGCGGCGCGCCGCGCGGCATGCGGACGAATGAGCGTGACAGGCTGCACCGGGCGCAGCTTGGCGAGATCGGTGCCGCAGGCGGCGCCGGTCGGGGCGGTCGCTAGCCCCAGCGTGCTATGATGCTTGTGCAACTCAAGGGACCTCCAACGATCAGTTGACGACAAAGCAGCCTTGCGGTTTGGAAGTCCCTTGGGGCTGCGGAGCGCGATATATGGACGATGGTCCCCTGTGTAAAGACCTGCATTTTTCCTTGATTTGGCAGAGGTTTGCGTGACGGAGAGAAGACCCTCGGCGAACGGTGTTCGCGCTGCGGCAGAGAGATTGGCCGGGATCGTCACCAGGACGCCGCTTTTGCCGCTCGATTGGCGGGGCCGGCGGCTCTGGGTGAAGGCCGAATGCCTGCAGCAGGGCGGCAGCTTCAAGCTGCGCGGCGCGAGCAACCGCCTGCTGTTGCTGAGCGAGGCCGAGCGGGCCCGCGGCGTGGTCGCCTTCTCATCGGGAAATCACGCGCAGGGCGTCGCCCGTGCCGCCGGAGCGCTCGGCATCTCCGCGACGATCGTCATGCCCGCCGATGCGCCGGCGGTGAAGGTCCAGGGGACTCGCGAAGCGGGCGCCACCATCGTTTTTTTCGACCGCGCGACCGAGAGCCGCGAGGAGATCGGCGCCCGCCTCGCCGCCGAGCAGGGCGCGACCCTGGTGCCTTCGTTCGACGATGTCGACGTGATCGAAGGGCAGGGGAGCGTTGGCGTCGAGATCGCCGAAGCGCTCGGTGCTCCGCCGCCGATGGTCCTCGTCCCGTGCGGCGGCGGCGGCCTCTCGGGCGGGATCGCTCTGGCCTTGCCGGAGTCGCAGGTGCTGATCGCCGAGCCCGAAGGCTGGGACGACATGACTCGCTCGCTCGAGCTCGGCCGAATTGTCCCGGTGGATGAGCCCGCGCCGCCGTCGCGCTGCGACGCGCTGCAGACCAAGCTGGTCTCGCCGCTGACCTTCGGCGCGCTTCAAGCTTCGGGCGCGCGCGGCGTCGCGGTCAGCGAGGCAGAGGTCGCGGCGGCAATGCTGTTCGCCTTCCGCGAGCTCCGCATCGTCGCCGAGCCCGGCGGCGCGGTCGCGCTGGCTGCCTTGCTTGCCGGCAAGGCGGGCGACGTGCCGGAGGGCAGCGTCGTCGTCGTCTCCGGCGGCAATGTCGATTGGGCGGTTTACGCCGAGATGCTGGGCGCGGCGGCGGGCTGATAGACCGCGGCGATGAGGCGGGTCAGCTGGCTCACCTGGCGCGCCGTGTCGCGAACGCCGGCCGAATAGGCCGCGGCGTCGATTCCCGGCCGCGCCAGCGAGGCGCTCTCGATCACGCTGTCGAGCAGCCTCGACAAATTGGGCAGGATCGCCTGATCGATCGTCTCGGCCGCCTGCGCGAACGGGCTGTGGGCGAGTTGGCTCATGGCGCCATCCTAGGCCAACGTGCTTAAGCCTTTCTGAAAGCCGAGGCCCGTGGCATCACCATCCCCCATGACTGGCCCCGCAAGCACGACGCTTTCCATCCTGATGATCGCCGCCTTCCTGCTCGCCGCAGGCGGGCTCTACCTCATCGTCAAGCGGCGCGAGCGCAGGAAAGGCGCGCTGATGATTCTCGCCGGCCTCGTTGCAGCCGGCAACGTGCTGATCTGGACATTATGAGCGTCTTCGCGTTCGAGTCGGCGATTATTCGCACGCCTGCGCCAAGCGTCGTCGACGGCCTGCGGGTGGGCGAGGAATCGCCGACCTACGAGGGCGTCCTCACCGAATTCAGCGCCTATGCCGCGGCGCTCGCCGCGGCCGGGCTAACAGTCGAGACGCTGGAGCCGCTCGACGCCTATCCCGATTCCGTGTTCGTCGAGGACCCGGCCTTCGTCCTTCCCGAAGGCGCGATCGTGCTCAAGCCCGGCGCCTGCAGCCGGATGGGCGAGGCGACCGAGATCGCGCCGGTGCTCCGCCAGCGATTCGAGCGCGTGCTTGAGCTCGACGAGGGCTTCGCCGACGGCGGCGACATCCTGATCCTCCCCGGCGAAATCCTGATCGGCCTCTCCGCGCGCACCGACAAGCTCGGCGCCCGCCGCTTCTGCGAGCTCGCCCGTGCGCTTGGCCGCAAGGCGCGCATCGTCGAGACCCCGCCGGGCGTGCTCCACCTCAAGACCGCCTGCGCCTTGGTCGACGAGGGCAGCGTGATCGCCACCCCGGCGCTGGCCGGCCTGTTCGAAGGGCTGGACGTGATCGAAACGCCGCCAGGCGAGGAGAAGGCGGCGAACCTGCTCCGCCTCAACAACACGATCCTGCTCGGCGCCGATTACCCGCGCACCGCCGATCTGCTCGCCGGACGCGCGACGCTGGTCCCGCTCCCCGTCGCCGAGATCCGCAAGATCGACGCCGGCCTTTCCTGCATGTCGCTGCGCTGGAAGAGCTAGCGGATCACCTGATCGGGCAGCTCGGGTCGAGCCGGAAGTCGAGATAGTCGTCGACCGCCTTCATCAGCTCGGGCATTTCGTGCGCGAAGAAGTGGTTGGCCTGCGGGATCGTCTTGTGCTCGATCGTGATGTGTCGCTGGGTCCTGAGCTTGTCGACCAGCTTCTGGGTCGCCAGCGGAGTCACCACCTCGTCGGCCTCGCCCTGGATGATGATGCCCGAAGAGGGGCAGGGGGCGAGGAACGAGAAATCGCACATGTTCGCCGGCGGCGCGATCGAGATGAAGCCGCGCGCTTCCGGGCGGCGCATCAGGAGCTGCATGCCGATCCAGGCGCCGAAGCTGAAGCCGGCGATCCAGGTCGTCTCCGCCTCGGGGTGGATCGACTGCACCCAGTCAAGCGCGCTCGCCGCGTCGCTAAGCTCGCCGATGCCGTTGTCGAACACGCCCTGGCTCTTGCCGACGCCGCGGAAATTAAACCGCAGGGTCGCGAAGCCGCGCCGCACGAACGTCTTGTAGAGCGCCTGGACGATCGCATTGTTCATCGTC
>DASQJU010000069.1:0-14665 GCA_035630915.1 Allosphingosinicella sp. | reverse complement strand
CCGATAATCGGAAGTTCCAGCGAGCATCGGACAAAGAAATGCTCGTCCTTCCACGTGCAGAGATCCGGATCGAAGAGGAACTCCGTCTCTCGCTCGCCGTCTGTCGCCAGGATCCAAACGTCTGGGCCCTGGAAGCCCATGGTCGGAAGGCTTTCATGAACCTCGCCGCAGCTAGAGCAAGTCCACCCCATTCGCTGCCTAAACGTCCAGATTGGCCACGTTAAGCGCGTTCTCCTGGATGAAGTCGCGCCTCGGCTCGACCACGTCGCCCATCAGGCGGGTGAAGATCTCGTCGGCGATGTCGGCCTGGGCGACTTCGACCCTGAGGAGCGCGCGGTTGGCGGGGTCAAGCGTCGTTTCCCAGAGCTGATCGGCGTTCATCTCGCCGAGGCCCTTGTAGCGCTGCACCGAAAGGCCCTTGCGGCCGGCGGCGAGGATCGCCTCGAGCAGCTGGGTCGGGCGGGTGACGATCGCGCCGCGCGGATCGGGCGACTGGCTCTTCGGGGCGCCGCCCTCATTCTCCTCGACCTCCTCGGCGGCTTCGGTCTGCACCGACGAGCCGCGCAGCGAGACGAGACGCGAGGCGCCGGCATAGGTCGCCGCCTCGGGCACGGCGAGGCCGTGCAGCTTGCGCGCCTCGGCCGAGACGAGGAACTTGTGGTCGATCACATGATGATCGGTGACCCCGCGCCAGGCGCGGCGCAGGACGTAATCGCCGTCCGCACCGACCTCGGCCGACCATTGGCCTTCCTCGTCGACCGCGTTCAGCCATTCCTGGGTCAACTGGAGCGCTGCGGCGCGCTGGCCCGGACCATGCTTCGGATCGAGCGCGCCGGTCAGCGCCAGGCCTTCGATGATCGCCGGATCGTAGCGGCGCGGCACATAGGTCATCAGCATGCGGACTCGGCGGCCGTGCTCGGCCAGCGCGCGCAGATCGTCGCCCGAGCGCGGCCCGGCGGGAGTCTCCAGCGCGGTCAGGTTTACCCCGGCGTCGATCAGATATTCGTCGAGCGCGGCATTGTCCTTGAGGTAGACCTCGGACCGGCCCTTGGCGACCTTGTAGAGCGGCGGCTGGGCGATGAAGAGGTGCCCGCGCTCGATGATCTCCGGCATCTGCCGGTAGAAGAAGGTGAGCAGCAAAGTGCGGATGTGGGCGCCGTCGACGTCGGCGTCGGTCATGATGATGATCTTGTGGTAGCGCAGTTTCTCGATGTTGAAATCGTCGCGGCCGATGCCGGTGCCCATGGCCTGGATGAGGGTGCCGACCTCCTTCGACGAGAGCATCCGATCGAAGCGGGCGCGCTCGACGTTGAGGATCTTGCCCTTGAGCGGAAGGATCGCCTGCACCTCGCGATTACGCCCCTGCTTGGCCGAACCGCCGGCGCTGTCGCCCTCGACCAGGAACAGCTCGGACTTGGCCGGGTCCTTCTCCTGGCAGTCGGCGAGCTTGCCGGGCAGAGAGGCGATGCCCATGACGCTCTTGCGGCTCGCCTCGCGCGCCTTGCGGGCCGCCTCGCGCGCGGCGGCGGCGTCGATGATCTTCTGGATGATCGAGCGGGCGTGGCCGGGATTTTCCTCGAGCCATTCGGCCAGCTTGTCGGCCATCAGGCTTTCGAGCGGCTGGCGCACCTCGGAGGAAACCAGCTTGTCTTTGGTCTGCGAGCTGAACTTGGGATCGGGCAATTTGACCGAGACGATCGCGGTCAGGCCTTCGCGCATATCGTCGCCGGTGAGGCTGACCTTCTCGCGCTTCATCATGCCGGACTTCTCGGCATAATTGTTGAGCGTGCGGGTCAGCGCCGCGCGGAAGGCGGCCATGTGGGTGCCGCCGTCGCGCTGCGGGATGTTGTTGGTGAAGCAGAGGACCTGCTCGTAATAGGAGTCGTTCCACTCGAGCGCGACATCGATGCCGATATCGTCGCGCTGGCCGGAGACCGAAATCGGCTCCGGGAAGAGCGGGGTCTTGGCGCGGTCGAGATATTTGACGAAGGCCGCGATTCCGCCTTCGTAATAGAGCTCGTGCTCGACCCGGTCCTCGTGCCGCGCGTCGGCGAGGATGACCCGGACGCCGCTGTTGAGGAAGGCGAGCTCGCGGTAGCGATGCTCGAGCTTCTCGAAATCGAATTCGGTGATCTTGAAGGTCGCGGGCGACGGCATGAAGGTCACGCGCGTGCCCTTCTTGCCCCCCGCCGGGCCGACCACCTTCAGCGGGGCGACCGCGTCGCCGAACGCGAAGCGCATGTAATGCTCATCGCCATCGCGCCAGATGGTGAGATCGAGCCATTCGCTGAGCGCGTTGACGACCGAGACGCCGACGCCGTGGAGGCCGCCGGAGACCTTGTAGGCGTTGTCGTCAGAGGTATTCTCGAACTTTCCGCCGGCGTGCAGCTGGGTCATGATGACCTCGGCCGCCGAGACGCCCTCCTCGGCATGGATTCCGGTCGGGATGCCGCGACCATTATCCTCGACGCTGACCGAGCCATCGGGATTGAGGGTGATCAGGATCCGGTCGCAATGGCCGGCCAAAGCCTCGTCGATCGCGTTGTCGGAAACCTCGAACACCATGTGGTGGAGGCCCGATCCGTCGTCGGTGTCGCCGATATACATGCCCGGCCGCTTGCGGACCGCGTCGAGGCCTTTCAGCACCTTGATGGAATCGGCGCCGTAGCTGTTTTCGTTGGGGGTGTCTGTCATGGACAGGATATAGGGAATCGGGGGCCGAAACCCAAGGAAAAAGGGCCGATTTCAGCGCGTCCTCGTGGCCCCTTCGGCGACCTCGATCCAGCACGCCTCGCCGTCCAATCCGGGAAAGAGCGACGGCTCGGTCCCGGTCATCCAGACCTGGCCGCCGGCGTCCGCGAGGCGCTCGAACAAGGCGGCGCGGCGCAGCGGATCGAGATGCGCAGCGATCTCGTCGAGGAGGAGGATCGGGCGGCGACCGGCGGCATCCGCGACGAGATCGGCATGGGCGAGGATGAGGCCGATCAGCAGCGCCTTCTGCTCGCCGGTCGAGCAGAGCGACGCGGGCTGGCGCTTGCCGAGGTGGGTGACGAGAAGATCGGCGCGGTGCGGGCCGGCCAGCGTGCGCCCCGCGGCCGCGTCTCGGCTCCGGCCCGCGGCAAGCGCCGCCGCCAGGTCCCGCCCCTCGCCGCCCTCCAGCGCGAGGCCGGCGCGGGCGAACGGGCCTTCGGGCGCGAGCGCGAGGCGTTCGCACAGAGCCGTCACGGCCGCCGCGCGCGCTTCGGCGATCGCCGCCCCATGCTCGGCCATGCGCGCCTCGAGCGCGCCCAGCCAATCGGCATCGGGCGCGTCCTCGGCGAGCAATTTGTTGCGCGCCCGCATCGCCGCTTCGTAGCGGGCGGCGTGGGTGGCGTGATCGGGGCGCAGCGCGAGGACCAGCCGGTCGAGGAAGCGGCGGCGCGCCGAGGCCGCGTCGGCGAAGAGCCGGTCCATCGCCGGCGTCAGCCACAGCACCGACAGCCATTCGGACAGCGAATTGGCAGACGCGGGCGCGCCGCCCACCCGCACCTGCCGCCGCTCCGGAGCGGCGGCGAGCGTGCCGGTGCCGATATCGACCTCGCCGAGGCGCGCCGCGACCGCGAAGCCGCCCGCGCCGCCGTGGCGCGCCATTTCCCCCAAGGCAGCGCCGCGCAGACCGCGACCCGGCGACAGCAGCGAAATCGCCTCGAGCAAATTGGTCTTGCCCGCGCCATTCTCCCCGGTGAGCACGACGAAGCCCGGCCCGGGCGCGACGACGGCGTCGGCATAGGAGCGGAAATCGCTGAGGGAGAGGCGCTCGACGTGCATCCTTTCGGTCCCTATCGCCAAAGCCGGGTGACCGCCAAGCGCGGGCGCGCTAGTCGGAACCGGCGGCGTTTCGGCCGAGGAGTTTTTCAGTATGCGTTTCGGCTGGATCATCGCATTGGCCTTTTGTCTTGGCGCCGCTCCAGCGGCCGCCGACATCACCGCCCGTTATCGCCAGGCGGTAGAAGGACAGGGGGACCTGATGGTCCAGGTCAGTTCCCGGGGCGAGAGCCGGATGACCGTGGCCGAGGCGACCTACATCACGCGGGACGGCGTGACCTATATGGCGCTGACCGACGGCACGGGAAGCTTCGTCGTACGGCAGCAGGATTTCCTCGCGCTAATGGCCGATCTGCTCCGCGCGACAGGCGAACCGGCGCCTCCCGCCAATGCCGCGCGGGTCACGATCAGCGAAGCGGGCGCCGAGAGTGTCGGCGGGCGCCCCGGGCGGCTGTTTCGGATCGGCAATCCAGCCATTCCCTCGGACATGTTCGAGGTCGTGATCAGCGACGACGCCGGTCTGGCGCCGCTGCGCGGCGTGATGCTCGCGCATCTCGCGCCATTCTTCGACACGATGGGGCGCAGCAGCCCGGGTCTCGCGGAAGCGTTGAGGGACCTGCTGGGCCGCGGCGCGCTGTTGCGGCTGGGCCCGCTGTTCCAGCTCGAGAGCATCGACACCGCGCCGGTGCCGTCCTCCGCATTCGAGCTGGCGAGCCCTCCGATCAGCCACGAAACGCTCGCCGAACGACTCCAGGCGCAAGCGCATCACTGAAGTTCTCGCCCTTCCCACTGCCTCGTCTCGGGTCTAGGCGGAGACCAGGATGAGCGAGGCGGACGCCAGGATCACGACGCACGAGGTCGCCGGCAACCGGCTGACGCTGCTGGCCGACGGGCCGGAGCGGCTCGAGGCGCTGATCGCCCTGATCGACGGCGCGCAGGAATCGCTGCGAATCCTCTATTACATCTGGGAGGATGACGAATCCGGGCGGCGCGTGCGCGACGCGCTGCTTGCTGCCCGAGAACGCGGGATCGAGGTGTCGCTGCTCGTCGACGGGTTCGGCGCAGTGTCCGCGCCCTTCTTCAAGCCGCTGGTCGATGCCGACGCGCGCCTGTGCCGCTTCGTGTCGCGCTGGGGCCGGCGCTATTTGCTGCGCAACCACCAAAAGCTGGCGCTCGCCGACGGCACGAAAGCGATCGTCGGCGGCTTCAACATCTCGAACGATTATTTCGGAACGATCGCCGACGGCGCCTGGCGCGATCTCGGGCTCGAGATCGAAGGACCGAGCGTCGGCTGCCTGGTCGACTATTTCGAGGCGATCTTCCGCTGGGCGGAGACGGAGGACGCCTCGATCCGCAGCCTCAGGCGCACCCTGTTCCAAAGCAGCGTCAACGAGGGGCAGATTCACTGGCTGTTCGGCGGGCCGACGCGGCGGCTCAGCCCGTGGGCGCGCTCGGTCAAGAACGACCTGATGAACGCGCGCCGGGTCGACATGATCTCGGCCTATTTCGCGCCGAGCCTGTCGATGATCCGCCGGCTGATCGGGGTCGCCAAGCGCGGGCGGCTGCGGCTGATCACGCCGGCCAAGCTCGATCACCAGTTCCTCGTCGGCGCGGCGCGCTTCCTCTACTGGCGGCTGCTTCGGCGCGGCGCCGAGATTTACGAATATCAGGCGACCAAGCTCCACACCAAGCTGGTCGTCCTCGACGACGTGGTCCACATCGGATCGGCCAATTTCGACCTGCGCAGCCTCTATCTCAACCTCGAGATGATGCTGCGGGTCGACGATGCCGCGTTCGCGGCGGCGATGCACCGCTTCGTCGACGGCGAGATTGCGTGCAGCCAGCGCATCACCGCGGAGGCGCACCGCGCGAACATGACCTGGTGGAACCGCATGCAGTGGGCGCTCGGCTATTTCCTGGTCGCCACCGCCGACTACAATCTGTCGTGGCGGCTGAACGTCCAGCGCCGAGTCAGCTTCGGCCGCAGGAAAGCGGCCTGAGCGCTAGGCCTTCCAGCCCCAGAAAAGATGGCAAGGCGGGATGTTGACCCATTCGAAGCCCTTGTCGATCCGGTCGAAATGGGGCGCCATGAAATCGCGCACCTTGGCCTTGAACTGGTAGACGAGGAATGCGCCGCCCGGGCGCAGCGCCTCGTAGGTCTCATCGGCGATCTTCGGGCCGAGCCCCGCCGGCAGGGTCGAGAAGGGCAGTCCCGAGCAGATATAGTCGGCATGCTCGAAGCCGCAGTCGGCGATGATCTGCTGCACGTCGGCGGCGGAGCCGTGGACCGGGAGCAGGCGGTTGTCGCGAAACTTGCGCGACAGATAGTCGATGAAATCCGGATTGGTGTCGATCGCCAGCAAAGTCGCATCGGGCGCCATGCGCTGGAGGACGTGCTCGGTGAACGTGCCGACGCCCGGGCCATATTCGACGAACAATTTGCAATTCGCCCAGTCGACCGGAGCGAGCATCTTGTCGATCGTCGCCTTCGACGAAGGGATGATCGAGCCGACCATCACCGGGTGCTTGATGAAGCCCTTGAGGAAGTGCCACAGCGGGCCACCGCCGGCGCCGCGCGCAAAGGCGCCTTCACTACGTGCTTCGTTCCAGGATGCCGACATGGTGATTCCAACTCTTTGGGGAAAGTGACGCGTTGGCAAATCGGGACGCGCTTGGCAAGTTGCAAGGGACTCCGCCCCTGTGCGGAAACGGGGCGGTCGCGCCGCTCCGGGCGTTGAGATGAACGGCTACGGCCTTTCCCGCGAGCGATTCGCCCTGCTCTTTTCGGTGATGCTGGTCGCCGCCGCGGGCAATACGGCGATGCAATCCTTGCTCCCGGCGATCGGCCGCGAGCTTGGCGTGGCTGACCTTTGGGTCGCGCTCGCCTTCAGCCTCTCGGCAGTCCTGTGGGTGGTGATGGCCCCGGTCTGGGCGCACCGCGCGGACCGGCGCGGGCGGCGCGCTTTGATGCGGTTCGGCCTGATCGGCTTCATCGCCTCGAACCTGATCTGCGGCGGCGCGCTCGCCTTCGGCCTCGCCGGACTCGCCGCGCCGGCGCTCGTATTTGCGGTCTTCATGGCGGGGCGCGCCCTCTACGGCGCGTTCGGATCGGCCTCGCCGCCCGCGGTCCAGGCCTATGTCGCCGCGCGCACCGAGGGCGCGGGGCGGACCAGCGCGCTGGCCAGCCTCGCCTCCTCCTTCGGCCTCGGCACGATCATCGGCCCGGCGATCGCGCCCTTGTTCGTGTTCGCGCCGCTCGGCCTTTCGGGGCCCCTGTTCGTGTTCGCGGGGATCGCCGCTTTGGTGCTGGCGATGCTGGCGCTGAGGCTGCCGGACGACACGCCCCGCAGCGCGGCGCGGGGGCCGATCGTCGCCTACCCGTCGATTGGCGGCGGCGGCGACAGCACGCCCAGCGACGATACCGAGCCGACCCCGCTGCGCTGGCGCGACCCGCGCGTGCTGCGCTGGCACATCGTCGGCATCGTCGGCGGGCACGGGCAGGCGGCTTTGCTCGGCGTGATCGGCTTCCTCGTCATCGACCGGCTGAACGTCCCGCTCGCCCACGCCCAAGAAGCGATCGCCATCGTGCTGATGGCCGGCGCTGCGGCTTCTTTGCTCGCGCAATGGGGGCTGATCCCGCGCCTGCGGCTGGCGCCCGGCCAGCTCGTCCTGTGGGGCTCGGTGCTGGCCGCGGCGGGGACGATGATGACCGGCTTCGCTCAGTCGGTCTACGGAATCACGATCGGCTTCGCGCTCGCCTCGCTTGGCTTCGGCCTGTTCCGGCCGGGCTTCACCAGCGGCGCCTCGCTGGCGGTGGACCTGCACGAGCAGAACGCGGTCGCCGGCCAGGTCACGTCGGTGAACGGCCTCGCCTACATCGCCGGGGCGCCGCTCGCGGTCGCGCTCTACCAGGCCGCCGCGGTCGTGCCCTTCGCCGCGGTCGCCGTGCTGATGGTCGGCCTCGCCATCTGGTCGGCCGCGAAGCTTAGGGCTTTGTCCCCCGCGGCGTGAGCATGCCGGGCTGGATGAAGCCGATGCCGCTCGAGGCGCCGCGCGCCTCCTGCTTCAGATTGGCCTGGATCTGGTCGTACTCGCGCTCCATCTCGGGGGTCACCGAGGCACGAGTCTCGCCGAGCGCCCGCTCGAACTCGGCCATTGCGACCTCGCTCGCCTCGATCGAATCGCGCAGCGCGAAGAGGCCCGCGCGGCGGACGAGATCCTCCAGATCGGCGCCGGTGAAGCGCTCGCTCCGCTCGGCCAGGGCGTCGAGATCGACGTCCTTGGCGAGCGGCATGCCCTTGGTGTGGATACCGAGGATATGCCGCCGGCCGGCCGCATCGGGCACCGGCACGTAAATCAGCTCGTCGAACCGGCCGGGGCGGAGCAAGGCCGGATCGATCAGGTTCGGCCGGTTGGTGGCGCCGATGACGACGACCGACTGGAGCTCCTCGAGGCCGTCCATCTCGGCGAGGATGGTGTTGACGACGCGCTCGGTGACGTGGGGCTCGCCGAGGCCGCCGCCGCGGGCGGGAACCAGCGAATCCAGCTCGTCGATGAAGATCACCGTCGGCGCGACCTGGCGGGCGCGGGCGAACAGGCGGGCGATCTGCTGCTCGCTCTCGCCATACCATTTGGAGAGGACGTCCGACGCCTTGGTGGCGATGAAGTTCGCCTCCGCTTCGCGCGCGGTCGCTTTCGCCAGGAGCGTCTTGCCGGTGCCGGGCGGGCCGTAGAGCAGGAAGCCCTTGGCCGGGCGGACGCCCAGCCGGCGAAAGGCGTCGGGATGGCGCAGCGGCAGCTCGACGCCCTCGCGCAGCCGCTCGCGCGCCTCGTCGACCCCGCCGACATCGTCCCAGCCGATATTGGGCACCTGGACCATCACCTCGCGCATCGCCGAGGGCTGGACGCGCTTCAGCGCCTCCTCGAAATCCTTGCGCGTCACCGAGAGCGTGTCGAGCACCTCGGCCGGGATCGCCCCCGCCCCGTCGCTGAGGTCGAGCATCGGCATGATCCGCCGGACCGCCTCGATCGCCGCCTCGCGCACCAAAGCAGCAAGGTCGGCGCCGACGAAGCCGTAGGTCTGCTTGGCCAGGCTCGCGACGTCGACATCCGGCGCGAGCGGCATGCCGCGGGTGTGGATGCCGAGGATCTCGCGCCGCCCGTTCTCGTCGGGCACGCCGATCACGATCTCGCGGTCGAACCGGCCGGGCCGCCGCAGCGCCTCGTCGATCGCCTCGGGCCGGTTGGTCGCGGCGATGACGACCAGATTCTGCCGCGGCTCGAGGCCGTCGAGCAGGGTCAGCAGCTGAGCCACGAGGCGCTTCTCGGTCTCGCCCTGGACCTGGCCGCGCTTGGGTGCGATCGAATCGATCTCGTCGATGAAGATGATCGACGGCGCGGCGCCCGCCGCTTCCTCGAACAATTCGCGCAGGCGCTTTTCGGATTCGCCATAAGCGGCGCCCATGATCTCCGGGCCGGCGATGTGGAAGAAGTTCGCCTCGCTCTCGTTGGCGACCGCGCGGGCGAGCCGGGTCTTGCCGGTGCCGGGCGGTCCGTGGAGCAGCACGCCCTTGGGCGGATCGACGCCGAGCCGCTCGAAAATCTCGGGATAGCGAAGCGGCAGCTCGACCATTTCGCGCAGCTGGTCGATGGTCGAGCCGATGCCGCCGAGATCGTCATAGGTGACGTCGGCGCGGCGCTTCTCCTTGGCCTCGGTATATTCGGGGCGAAGCTCGATCTCGGTATTGGCGTCGATATGGACGATGCCCTTGGGCACGGTCGAGACGACGACCAGCCGGATTTCCTGGAGCGCGAAAGCCGGCGCCGAGAGCATCTGGCGCAGCTCGGGCGGGATGTCGCCGCGCGGCATCTGCTGCTGGCCGTGGGTGGCGACGACGTCGCCGGCGGTGAGCGGCTTCATGCCGAAGCTGCGCTTCAGCGCATGGGCCGAGCCGTGCAGCCGGAGATTCTTCTGGGCCGGTGCGAAGACGACCCGAGTCGCGGGCTTCGATTCGGATTTGCGGATCTCGACGAAGTCGCCGGCGCCCAATTCGGCATTGGCACGCTGGAGGCCGTCGAGGCGGATGATCTCCAGCCCCTCGTCCTCGGGATAGGGACCGACCGCGCGGGCCGGGGTGGAGCGCTTGCCGATCAGCTCGATCACGTCGCCCTCGGCGAGGCCCATATCGGCCATCAGCGCGCGCGGCAGCCGGGCGATGCCACGGCCGCTGTCCTCGGGCCGCATCGTCGCCACCTGAAGGCGCCGCGCCTTGCGTTCGTCGTCGGCCATCGGCTCACCTCTCCCGGAACGATTTGCCCCACATAGGACCGGCCAACGGATCGTCCAGCACAAGGTTCAAAAAAGTTGTGGGGGCGGAACAAAGCCCGGCGCTCCCTTTCGAGCGCCGACAAGAAAAAAGGGCCGGCCCGAAGGCCGACCCTGAAAAGTTTTTAGGAGAGGATGCCTGAAAGGCGCGATCTTTTTCGCGCTTGCACAGTTTTTGTGCAAGTGCGAAGAGAGCCCTTGCAGATGCAAGAATTGCATGCAGAGAACGACGCGTTTGCGTCCTAAACGTGGAGCGCAGGAAATGTGCGGCGCACAAATCGCGGCGCGATTGACGGGATATAGCCGGTGAAGCGGCTGCCGCCACTCACCGCGGTCGAAGCGTTCGTCGCGACGGCGCGGCTGGGCTCGGTCAAGGCCGCCGCCGAAGTGCTCGCTTTGTCCTCGCCGGCGCTGTCACGGCGGATCCAGTCGCTCGAGCGCCATGTCGGCAAGCCGTTGTTCGAGCGACGCCACCAGGCGGTCGCGCTCAACGCCGAAGGCGAGCAGTTGCTGGCGGAGATCGGCCCGGCGATCGACGCGCTCGGCCAGGCGATGGAGCGCGGCGCCGGGGCGCCCGAGATCATGCGTCTCAAGCTCGCCGCGTTGCCCTTGTTCGCCTCCTACCGGCTGATGCCGCGGCTGGGCGCGCTGAGGGCGCTCCATCCCGAGCTGCACATCGACATCGACACGCGGCCGCATGCGCTGGCGCGGCTCGACGAAGGGCTCGACGCGGCGATCGTGCTCGCCCGCGAGGTCGATCCGCCGCTTTACTCGGTCAAGCTCGGCGCCAACCGCGTCGTCGCCATTGCCGGTGATGCGCTCGCCGGGCTCAGGCACCCTTCGGAAATCGCGGGCGCCACCATCCTGCTCCACCGCGATCTGCCCGACGCGTTCGATTACTGGCGCGAGGCGATGGGGCTGCCGGGGCTCGAGCCGGCGGCGGTCGACCATTTCGACAGCGGCCAGCTGATCCTCGACGCCGCCGCGCAGGGGCTCGGCGTCGCCTTCATGTTCGAGATGCATCTTGAGGGCGCCCACGATCCGCGCCTCCACCGGCTGTTCGATCGATCGGTCGAAAGCCCCTATTCCTACTGGTTCGCCTGCCGTCGATCGGCGCTCGCGCGGCGGCCGGTGAAGCTGTTCCACGACTGGCTGGTCGGTGCGGCGCTGGCCGAGGCTGCCTAGGACAACCGGAATCGCCGCCCGATTTCCCGGGTTCAAGCTTCTTCAAGAAACCGGCGCGATAAGCGGCCGATGACTTACGCGCTTGTTCTCGGTGCCGTCGCGATCCTGAATTGCTGGACGGTCCTGCGGTTCTGGCAGGACAAGCAGCGCGCCATCGCCGGCGAACGGCGTATTCCCGAGGCAGACCTCCTCGGACTCGCGCTGATCGGCGGGTCTCCTGGAGCGCTGCTCGCGCGGCAATTATTCCGCCACAAGACGAGGAAGGAGCCGTTCTCGACCTGGCTCATCCTGATCGCCGCGTTGCAAATCGGGGCAATCCTAGGCTTCTCTCTCGACTTCGGATAAGGTCTGCCGATGGCCGAAGGCGAGGCGCCTTATCATGCCCATATCTATTATTCGGCCGGCGAGCGCGCGACGGCCGAAGTGCTGCGGGGCGACTTCGCCCGGACGGCCGAGGCCGGCGGCCCGATCCTGTTCGTCGGGCGAATGATGGACAGCGGCGTCGGGCCGCACCCGATCCCGCAATATGAAATCCATTTTCCCGAGGGCTCGCGCGCCGACGTGATCGCCGCGATCGCGGCGTCCGGCCTCAGGGCACTGGTCCATCCGCTGACCGACGACGATCTGGCCGACCATAGCAGCCTCGCCCACTGGATCGGCGAACCGATCGCGCTCGATCTCGCCGCCCTCGATCCGCCCGGGGTCAACCAGGGCGTCGCGCGGTTCGGCAAGACGGACTTTTAGGGGCGAGCTTCAGCCGCCCAGCGGGCGAATCGCCTTGCGCTGGAGGCGGGAGCGCAGGTCCTGGAGGGTGATCAGCTCGACCGCCCATTCTTCGTCTTCGGCCTCTACCACGCGGGCGATGTGGCCGATCACCTGCTTGATCAGGTCGATCGACTGAAGCTCGGCCGCATGGCGCTGGAGCAGAATCGGGTTGGCCGCGAGCGCGCCGCCCAGATGCTCGAGCTTGCGCACGGCATGGTCGAGCTCCTCGGCCAGGCGGAGATCGAGCTGGCTCGACGATGCCGCAGGGCGCGGCGGCGGGGCCTTGAAGATCGAGGGCCGTGGCGGCGCGGCGGGCCCGCCCCGGGCTGCGATCTCGCTCCTGATCTGCGCCTGGATCGCGTCCACGCGCCGTTGATGATCCGGCCCGGCGTCCGAATGCACGACATGCAAATGTGACATGAAATAGCCCCCCGCGCCCCGGGTAACGCGGAGGTGGTAAACGCCGCGCTAACGACGAAGGGGCCTAGTCGACCTTTATCCGCCCGATGATCCGCCGCATCATCGCGCGGGGCAGGATACGGCTCATCTGGCTGGTGATCTTGTTGGGGAGGCCGGGGACGACGATCGCCTTGCCCTTGGCGAGGCCCGCGAGGCCGGCGCGAACGACCGGGGCGGCGGGGACCTTCATCCGCTCGAGCGTCGGGCTGTGCGACTTGGCAACTTCGGAGAACTCGCTCTCTGTCGGGCCGGGGCAAAGGCAGGTGACTCGGATCGGCGAGTCCTTCAGCTCGTAATGGAGCGCCTCGGTGAAGGACAGGACATAGGCCTTGCTGGCGTAATAGACCGCCATGTTGGGGCCGGGTTGAAAGGCGGCGGTCGATGCGACGTTGAGGATCGCGCCCGATCCGCGCTCCAGCATCGCCGGGAGGACGAGCCGGCAAAGCTCGGTCAGCGCGCGGACGTTGAGATCGATCATCTCGCTCTGGCGGTCTCCCGGCTGCGAGGCGACCTTGCCGGCGAGTCCGAAGCCTGCATTGTTGATCAAAGTGCCGACTTCGAGCCCTCCCGCTGCCATTTCGGCGAGCAGGCTGGCGGCAGCGCCTTCGCGGGCGAGATCGGCCTCGAAGACATGGACCTCGCCGCCGATCTCCTTCGCCAGCGCCTCCATTCGGTCGCGGCGGCGGGCGGCGAGGGCGAGTGGCTCGCCCTTACCCGCGAGCTGGCGCGCGAATTCGGCGCCGAGCCCCGCCGACGCCCCGGTGATGAGCGTGACAGGGCGCGCCACGGCGTCAGTCCCTCAGCGAGGCTTTGACGATCCGGCCGGGATCGCGCGGCGGCTCGCCCTTGGGCAGATTGTCGACATGCTCCATGCCTTCGGTCACCTCGCCCCAGACGGTATATTGCCCGTCGAGGAAACCGCAATCGTCGAAGCAGATGAAGAACTGGCTGTTGGCGCTGTTCGGGTTCTGCGAGCGGGCCATCGAGGCGGTGCCGCGCACATGGGGCTCGCGGCTGAACTCGGCCGGAAGATCGGGCTTATCGGAGCCGCCCATGCCCGAGCCGGTCGGGTCGCCGCCCTGTGCCATGAAGCCGTCGATCACGCGGTGAAACACGACATCGTCGTAGAAGCCCTCCTCGGTCAGCTCCTTGATCCGCGCGACATGCTGGGGCGCGAGATCGGGGCGCAAGCGGATGACGACGTCGCCGCCGCTGTCGAGGTTGAGGACGAGGTTGTTCTTCTCTTCGGACATGCGAAACTCCTTCGCGCCGCCGCTTAGGCTCCACATATCGACAGGGCAAGCGCGCCAGCCTAGGAAGCGGCGGGACCACAACGCGCGAGGGAGGGCGAGATGAGCGACAGCGACCTCGAAACCTCCGAGCCGGGGGGCGCCGCTCCGGTCGCCGCCGCACCCGAAAGCCGCCACGACGAGGACGACCGGCTGCGGCCCGAATTCGTCCGCGAGGTGATGGACCGGGTCGAGGCGGGCGACAGCGAGGGCGCCCGCGGCCTGGTCGCCGCGCTCCACCCGGCCGATGTCGCCGACCTTTTCGAGCTGGTCGATTCGGGCGACCGACGCGCGCTTTCCGCGGCGATCGCCGACGAACTGGACGGCGACGTGCTCGCCGAGATGAACGACTGGGTGCGCGAGGAATTGCTCGACGCGCTCGAGCCGCACCAGGTCGCCGAGATCGCCGGCGAGCTCGAGACCGACGACGCGGTCGCGATCATCGAGGACATGGAGGAAGAGGAGCAGCGCGCCGTGCTGCGCGCGCTCGACCCCGACGACCGGGCGGCGATCGAAGAAGCGCTCTCCTATCCCGAGGAAACCGCCGGCCGCCTGATGCGGCGCGATACGGTCGCCGTGCCCGAGCACTGGACCGTGGGCCACGTGATCGACTTCCTTCGCGCCGGCGACGAGATGGCGACCGACTTCTGGGAGGTGTTCGTCGTCGATCCCGGCCACCGGCCGGTCGGCACCTGCCTGCTCTCGTGGATCCTGCGCACGCCGCGGCGGATCGCGGTCGCCGACGTGATGAAGCGCGACCAGACCCTGATCCCGGTCGAGATGGACCAGGAAGAGGTCGCGCTGCGCTTCCAGAAATATGCCCTGATCTCGGCCGCGG
>DASQJU010000068.1:0-12896 GCA_035630915.1 Allosphingosinicella sp. | reverse complement strand
AGCGGCGCGCGCCGGCCTTCCAGGTCTTCATCCTCGGCCTGGGCCCGATCCCGGCGATGGGGATCGCCGGCTCCGCCCTCGCAACAGTGATCGCCAATCACGTCGCGCTCGCGGGACTGCTCTTCTACATCTACTGGAAGGATCTGCCGCTTCGGCTGCGCGGCGCCGAGCTGCGCCATCTGTGGCCCGATCCGGCGCTGATCAAGGCGATCGTCGTCAAGGGCCTGCCGATGGGCCTGCAGATGATCGTCATCTCCTCCTCCGCGCTGGCGACGATCGGGCTGGTCAACCGCGAAGGCGTCCACACCACGGCCGCGTTCGGCGCGGCGCTGCAGCTGTGGACCTATGTGCAGATGCCGGCAATGGCGCTCGGCGCCGCCGCCAGCGCGATGGCCGCGCAGAATATCGGCGCCGGAAAATGGGAGCGCGTGAGTGCGATCACCCGATCCGGAATCGTCTACAATTTGCTGATCACGGGCGCGCTCGTTGCCCTGCTCGCGGTCACGGACCGCGCGGCGATCGCCTTGTTCCTGGGCGGCGACAGCCCCGCGCTGCCGATCGCCAAGCATATCCTGCTGCTGGCGACCTGGCCGTTCCTCATGTTCGGGGTGACGATGATCATCTTCGGCACGGTGCGCGCGAACGGCGCGGTGATCGGGCCGCTCGTGATTCTGATCATCGCCCTCTATCCGGTGCGGCTCGGTTTCGCGCTCGGCGCCTATCCCTGGCTCGGCGCGGACGCGCTGTGGCTGAGCTTCCCCGCCGCCTCCTTCGCCAACATGGCGCTGGCGATCGGTTTCTACCTGCACGGCGGCTGGCGCAAGGCACGCATGATGCCGCCCCCGCCGCCAGAGGAGCTGGCCGAGGAGGCGGAAGGACTCGCCGAACCGGGCGGACGGATCAACCCGGCCGGATAAGACCGCTCAATTCGTCGTGTCCGCCAGGTTGGACTGGTAGGTGGTGTTGGTCTGGCGGTCGATAATCTTGATGTAGACGTAGCTCGGCGGGAGCTGCCCTTCCGGCAGCGCGAACCAGATCGAGCCGAGATTGGCCGGGCTGCCCAGCGCGCAGAAGCCGTAAATGCGCCGGTTCGTCCGATTCTCGAAAAAATCGACCCAGGTGCGCGACGAATTGGTGTTCGAGCCGCACGGCGGCAGGCCCGGCGCCGGCGCGAACATCTCGGCCGGATATTGGTCCTTGTTGAACACGTCGTAGCGGTAGCGGACGAAGTTTTGCCCGTTCGCCGTATAATATTCGCTCCCCACCAGATACAAAATGGGGTTGGGCGTGACGGCTTGGGCGGGCGTGGCGCCCATGGTCAGGGCGAGCAGGCCGGCCCCAATATATGCGCGCAGCTTGGCAGTGTTCATCATCTGTCCTTTCGTTGTAAGTGAAGGACTCGGACGCTATTCGGGATTTCCCCCCACGCCGGCATTTCACCGGCGAAACGACAATGCCACCGAACCGGGCTGCGTTCAAGGAAAGCCCGCCTTTGCAGGGGGCGTGGGGCGCGCTAAGCCCTCGCGATATGAGCCCCGCCGCCTTCCCCGCACTTCGCATGCGCCGCACCCGGGCCGCGGCCTGGAGCCGGGCGCTGTTCGCCGAGACCGTGCTGACGCCGTCGGACCTGATCTGGCCTTTGTTCGTCACCGACGGCAGCGGGATCGAGGAGCCGATCGCCACCTTGCCCGGCGTATCCCGCTGGAGCGTCGACCGGATCGGGGAGCGGGCGCGGGAGGCGCGGCAGCTCGGCATCCCCTGCCTGGCGTTGTTTCCGAACACGCCGCCGGCATTGCGGACAGAGGATGCGCGCGAGGCGCTCAATCCGGACAATCTCATCTGCCGCGCGGTCAAGGCGCTCAAGGACGCGGCGCCCGAAGTGGGCGTGCTGACCGACGTCGCGCTCGATCCCTATACCGCGCACGGCCATGACGGGATCGTCGACGAGACCGGCTATGTGCTCAACGACGTGACCAGCGCTATTCTCGTCGACCAGGCGCTGGTTCAGGCCGAGGCGGGGGCGGACATCATCGCCCCCTCCGACATGATGGACGGCCGGGTCGGCGCGATCCGCGCGGCGCTGGAGAGTGGCGGCCACGCCAACGTCCAGATCATGGCCTATGCCGCCAAATATGCCTCGGCCTTCTACGGCCCGTTCCGCGACGCGGTCGGCTCGCGCGGCCTGCTGAAGGGCGACAAGAAAAGCTACCAGATGGACCCGGCCAATGCCGAGGAGGCGCTGCGCGAGGTCGCGCTCGACCTCGCCGAGGGCGCGGACAGCGTGATGGTCAAGCCGGGCCTGCCCTATCTCGATATCATTCGCCGCGTGAAGGACCGCTTCCAAGTCCCTGTTTTCGCTTATCAGGTCTCGGGCGAATATGCGATGATCGAGGCCGCCGCCGCGGCCGGCGCTGGAGAGCGCGACGCGCTCGTTCTCGAAACCCTGATGGCGTTCAAGCGGGCCGGCTGCTCGGGCGTCCTCACCTATCATGCGGCCCACGCCGCGCGCCTGCTCGGATCCTGATGCTGGAAGGGCTTCGCGCCGAGATCGAGGCGCTCCGCGCCGAGGCGGCGCCGCTCGAGCCGGACGCCGAGGCGCGGGACGGGATGCTTCGGCAGGCCTTCGACCACGCGGAGGATTTCTGGGCCGGGCTCGCGCAAGGCCCGTCCAACGTGCCGCGCGAGCAGGTATTCGCCGAGCGGCTCGCACCGGAATTCGCCGAAGCGGGTCGCGATCCGCAAAGCGTGCTCGACTATCTCGGCCGCTGCGTCGATGCGCCCGGCTTCACCACCGCCTCGCCGCGTTTCATGGGCTATATTCCGGGCGGCGGGTTATTCCACTCGGCGCTGGGCGATTTCCTCGCCGCCGCGTCGAACAAATATGCCGGCTTCGCCTCGGCCGCGCCGGGCGCAGTGCGCCTCGAAAACGCCACCTCCGCCTGGCTGGCGCAGGTCATCGGGTTTCCGGAAACCGCCGCCGGCACGCTCACCACCGGCGGCAGCCTGGCGAATCTGACGGCGGTCGTCGCTGCCCGGGAGGCGCGCGACGCCGATGGCGGCGGGGCGGTCTATCTCACCAAATTCGCCCATTATTGTATCGACAAGGCACTGCTCATAGCGGGGCGGGGCAAGGCGCCGCGCCGCCTGATCGACACCGACGATCGCCACCGGATGCGCTCCGACGCCCTCGCCGCCGCGATCGACCGCGACCTGGCCGATGGGGTCAGGCCCTGGCTGGTCGTGGCCTCCGCCGGGACCGTCGATACGGGCGCGGTCGATCCGCTCGCCGCGATCGCCGACATTTGCGAGCGGCACGGCATTTGGCTGCACGTCGACGGCGCTTATGGCGGCCTGTTCATGCTCTGCGACGAAGGCAAGGCGGTGCTCGGCGGCATCGAGCGCGCCGATACGGTCGCGCTCGATCCGCACAAGACCTTGTTCCTGCCCTACGGCACAGGGGCGGTGGTCGCCCGCGATTCCCGCCACCTCCTCGATGCGTTCAGCGCCAGCGCGGACTATATCCGCCCGCTCGGCGAGAGCGAGGTCGGTCCATCCCCGGCCGATCTGTCGCCCGAGCTGACGCGGCATTTCCGGGCGCTGAGGCTCTGGCTGCCGCTCCAGATCGCCGGAATCGCCGCGTTCCGAGCCGCCCAATCGGAAAAGATCAAGCTGGCGCGCTATTTCCACGCGCGATTGGCGGCGATGGACGGCTGGGAGGTCGGCGCGCCGCCCGATTTGTCGGTCGTCGCCTTCCGCTACCGCCCCGCAAAGGGCGACGCGAACGCCTTCAACGACAGCCTCCTGCGCCAACTGCAGGAGGAGGGGCGGGTGTTTCTGAGTGGGACCCGGATTGACGGCGTCGCCTGGCTGCGCTGTGCAATCTTGTCGTTCCGCACGCACCTGGCGCATATCGACGAGACGATCGACATATTGAGCCGCATCGCCGCTGCGCTCCAGTCCGAGTTAGGGGAAGTATCGAGTGCCGACTGACGCCGTCGCAGCGAGCCAGGTTCACGAGCGTTTCGCGCGCCCGCTGTTCCTGTTCACCATCATCACCGGATCGTTCCTGCTGTTCCTGACGCAGCCGATGGTCGCGCGCATGGCGCTGCCCAGGGTCGGCGGCGCGCCGTCGATCTGGAACAGCGCGATGCTGGTCTACCAGCTGCTGCTGCTCGCCGGTTATGCCTATGCCCACTGGATCGCGCGCCTGAAGCCCCGCCGCCAGGTCGGAATCCACCTCGTCCTGCTCGCCGTCGCCGCGATCTGGCTGCCGATCCACCTCATCGCCTTGGCGCCCGCGCCCGACGCCGAGCCGGCCTTCTGGGTGCCCTGGTTCCTGATCGCCTCGATCGGCCCGCTCTTCTTCATCGTCTCCAGCCAGGCGCCGCTGATGCAGCGCTGGTACGCGCTCGAGACTGGGCGCGGCGAGCCCTACACGCTCTACGCGGCGTCGAACCTGGGCAGTTTCGCCGGCCTCATCTCCTATCCCCTGATCGTCGAGCCGACGATGAGCCTCGCCGCGCAGAGCTGGCTGTGGACCATCCTCTACGCCGTGCTCGTGCTGCTCGTCGCCGCCTGTGCGCTTACCGTTCCCGCCCAGGCGGTCGAGGCGCTGCCGGAGGAAACCAGCCCGGCCCCAACCGCGCGGCAGACGATGCTCTGGGTCATCCTGGCCGCCGTGCCCTCCGGGCTGATGCTGTCGACCACGACTCACCTCACCACCGACATCGTCGCCATTCCGCTGCTTTGGGTGCTGCCGCTCGGCCTCTATCTGCTGAGCTTCGTCATCGCCTTCGCCGAGCGGCGGGCGGTGGCGAACTTCATGACCATCCTTGCGCCGCTGGTGATCCTCGTCGCCGGCGGACTGGCCTTCAGCGACGGGACTCGCAGCCCCTTCTTCTCGGCGACTTTGGGACTGGTGCTGCTGTTCGTCGTCGCGGTGGCGCTCCATGCGGAGCTGTTCCGTTTGCGCCCGGCGGTGGGCCATCTGACGCGCTTCTACCTTGCGATGTCGCTGGGCGGCATGCTCGGCGGGCTGTTCTGCGCGATCGTCGCCCCCTTGCTGTTCGATTGGGCCTACGAGCATCCGCTGCTGATCATCGCCGCAGCGGCGCTCGCCCCGCAATTCCCGCTCGTCCCCTGGCCGAAGCGCTACGCCTTCATGCTCTGCCTCTCCATTCCTTCGATCGCGTTCCTGCTCTCCTTCCTCACCGATGCCGGCTTCTTCGGGCGGGGGGATTTTACCTCGATGCTCGGGAACATCGCCGTTTCGCTGCTCGCGCTCGCCTGCCTCGGCCGGCGCTGGGCCTTCGCCGCCAGCCTGGCCGCCTTGATGCTGAGCTACGGCGGCTGGACGACGATCGTCCATTCGGTCGAGGGGACCCGCACGCGCTCCTATTTCGGCATCTACGAAGTCTCCGAGCGGCTCGACGCGCAGCGCCACCCGATCGCCCGCATCCTGACCCACGGCACGACGCTCCACGGCATCCAGAATCTGCAGCCCGGCCTCGAGACGGTGCCGACCTCCTATTACGCCCGGCGCTCGGGTGTCGGGCTGGCGCTGGGCAATGCCGATGCTTTGTTCGGCGCGCATCCCAGGATCGGCGTCGTCGGCCTCGGGAGCGGTACGCTTTCCTGCTACGCGCGGCCCAACCAGGCCTGGACCTTCTTCGAGATCGACCCGGCGATGGTCCAGGTGGCGCGCAACCGCTTCTCCTTCCTCTCGCGCTGCGCGCCGCAGGTCAGGATCGCGCTCGGCGATGCGCGGATCAGCCTGGCGCGCCAGGGCGCAAACTCGCTCGACATTCTCGCGGTCGACGCCTTCTCCTCGGATTCGGTGCCGATGCACCTGCTGACCCGCGAGGCGCTCCAGGTTTACGGCCGGGCAGTGCAGCGCAATGGAATCGTGCTGTTCCACATCTCCAACCGCTATCTCGATCTGAAGCCGGTGATTGCCGATCTGGCGGCGCGCGAGGGCTGGCGGCTGGCGATGCTCCAATATGTGCCGGAGGAGAATGAGGAGGTCTTGAACGCGACCATCTCGGTGTGGATCGCGCTGTCGCGCAATCCGGCGACGATCGACCGCCTGATCGCGCTGTCCGGAGACGATGCGATCTATTGGGAGGGGATCGAGCCTCGGCCCGGCTTCGCGGGCTGGAGCGACGATCACGGCTCGATCCTGCCGATCATCAACTTCAGATCGATGCTTCCCGGCCGATGATCGAGACCGATAGACTGATCCTCCGCAACTGGACCGAGGCGGATATCGAGCCGTTCCTGCGCCACACCAATACGCCCGCCGTCATGCGCTGGCTCGGCGGGGTGACTCCGGAGCCGGAGGCCAGCGAACGCATCAGGCAGCGCATCATTCCCTGGCAGGAGCAGCGCGGATTCACCTTCTGGGCGGTCGAGCGCAAGGTGGACGGGGAAATGCTCGGCTTTTGCGGGATCAAGATCGCCGACACGGCGGGCACCCAGGTCGAGGGCATGTACGAGATCGGCTGGCGGCTGCGCGAGGATGCCTGGGGGCAGGGCTATGCGAAGGAAGCCGCGATCGCCTCGCTGGACTACGCGTTCCACACGCTCGGCGCTGACCGCGTCATCGCGCTCACCTGCATCCAGAACCGGGCGAGCTGGGGCCTGATGGAGCGGATCGGCATGACCCGCCGGCCCGAGCTCGACCATGACGATCCGCGCTTCCCCGCCGAGGTCAACCCGACCATCGCCTACGACATCCGGCCGGGGGAGCTGAAACGATGACCCTCCATGCCTTCGAAGGCATCGCGCCGCGGATCGATCCGAGCGCCTTCGTCGCGCCGAGCGCCACCCTGATCGGCGATGTCGAAATGGGCCCGGAGTCCAGCGCCTGGTACAATTGCGTGCTGCGCGGCGACATGAACCGGATCCGCATCGGCGCGCGCTCCAACCTCCAGGACGGCAGCGTGATCCACGTCGACCCGCCCCGGCCCGGCGGCCCGGAGGAGGGCTTTCCCTGCCTGATCGGCGAGGACGTCCTGATCGGCCATATGGCGATGATCCACGGCTGCACGCTGCACGATCGCGCCTTTGTCGGTCTCGGCGCGATCGTCATGGACGGCTGCGTGGTCGAGGGCGATGCGATGCTCGCCGCCGGCGCGATGCTGACCCCGGGCAAGCGCGTGCCTTCGGGCCAGCTCTGGGGTGGGCGCCCCGCCAAATATCTGCGCGACCTGACCGAAGCCGATCTGGCGGGGATGCGGATGGGCGTCGCCCATTATGTCGCGCTGGCAAAGCGCCACCGGGCCGCGGTCAGCGGCTAAGCCGGTCGATTCGCTGCTGCTGGCGGGCGGCGATCGCTTCCGCCTCCTCGATTGCGGCTTTGAGCGCCGCCTGATCCGCTTCGCTCGTGGGCGCGGAGGCGCGGGCGAGATCGAGCGCGTGGAGCTCGGCCACCGCCGCCCCGGTCGAGCCGCGCGCGGCCTCGAGCCGGGAGATCGCCTGCTGCGCCTCGAGCCAGGAATCGGAGCCGCGCGCGCCGGCTCTGGCCGCGACGCGTTCGGCGGCCGGCGCCTCGGCCTCGAACGCGCGCTGTCCAGTGCGGGCCTCGCCGAGCAATGCGGCAATGCGTGCGCTCAGCGCCGGATCGTCGGCGACGACCGGGACGGCGCGCACCGGCTCCTCGCTCCAGTCCTCAAGCTCGGCCGGACGCGGCGCGAGCGAAGGGAAGGGACCCTGCGAAACGCAGCCCGCGAGGAGGGTGGCGGCGAGCGCCGCGAGGGCCGGTCTGGGCATGGTCATCACCCTTTCCTATGCGTCGCCCGGGCCAGCGGCAACAGCGTGCTTTACCGGCGTAACCGGGGGTTGCGTGGGCCTCACCTTGCCCCTATGTCGCAGCCTCCCGCGCGCCCGTAGCTCAGCTGGATAGAGCACCAGACTACGAATCTGGGGGCCGGAGGTTCGAATCCTTCCGGGCGCGCCATTTCCCTTCACTGCGTGAGATTCGCCTCCGCCGAGCCCGCCCGGCCGCGGCACCGGTCGAGCGCCGGCTGGACGGCTTCCGATTTCAAATTCCGGTTCTGGAGCACCCGATCGACGCAGGCCATTTCCTGGACCAGCGGATCCACCGCCTCGGCTTCCGTAACGTTCCCGGAAGGGGCGGGTGAGGGGTCGCGGGGCTGCATCCACAGGAGAAGCGCCGCCACCGCCAGCATGACGGCGGCGATCGCGACAAAGGGGAGCACTTTTCTCTTCATTCGCTCATCCTTCACCTTTGGGGCTCGGGGATCAACGCCCGTCATTCATGCTTGCTTCACGCCCGTTACGAAATGTAGCCCGAGCGTGCCATATGGTAGGCGCCCGTGCGGAGGGGTCGATGAACAGGATTCGCATTGCCTTGGTGCTTGGCTTGGCGGCGCTTGCCGGCGCTCCTTCGGCTCTCGCTCAGAACGCGCCGGGCGCATCCAGCCTCGGCCCCGGCCAGACGGTCGCCGGCGAGCTCGGGCCGAACGACGCGCAGCGCCGCTCGGGCAAATATGAGGACGTCTATCTGATCGACGGGCGGCGCGGGCAGCGGATCCAGATCGATCTCGCCTCCGACGCGTTCGATTCCTACCTGGTGGTGACCGGGCCGGAGGGCTTCAACCTCGCCAATGACGACGCCGAGGGCAGCAGCGCGCTGCACAGCCGGATCGTCGTCCAGTTTCCGACAGACGGCGCCTATCGCGTCTCGGCGACCACCTTCCGCGCCGGCGAGACCGGTGCCTACCGCCTGACGACCAGCACGCCCGCCGCCAATGTGCGCGTGAGCGCCCCGGTCGCGGCCGAGCCGATCGCGATCGGCCGGACGATCAACGGCCGCCTCGCCGAGGGCGACGGGCGCGAGGGATCGGGCGCATTCGCCGATCGCTTCCGCTTCCACGCCCAGCGCGGCCAGCGCGTCGCGATCGCCCTGACCGCGAGCAAGCTGGATCCGGTGCTCCAATTGAGCCGCCCCGACGGCACGCAGGACGTCAGCGACGACACGACGGTCAACGGCGAGACCTCGACCAACAGCCGGATCGACACCGTGCTCGCCGAGGATGGCGACTATGTCGTGACCGTGACCTCCTACCGCTCCGGCGAGAGCGGCGACTATCAGCTGACGCTCGCGCCCAGCCCCGGCCATCCGCGCCAGATCGGCGTTCCCGGCGGCGCCCGAGTCATCGCCCTGCTCGTCGGCGTGTCCGATTATGGGGAGCGCACGAGCGGTCTTCCCAACACCGATGAAGATGCGCGCCAGCTCTACAATTCGCTGCGCCAGTCCGGCCTCCTCCATCCGGCGAGCGTCGTTCTGACCAACGAGGAGGCGACGACCAAGGCGGTCGCCGAGGCCTTCGCTCGAGCCGCGGCGGCGGCGGGTCCGAACGACACCTTCATGTTCTTCTTCTCGGGCCATGGCGACCAGGTCGACGTGCCCGCGAGCGCCGCCGAGCTCGACGGCCGCGCCGAGACGATCGAGCTCTACGACGCGGCGATGACCGACGCCGAGCTCGCGCCGCTCTTCGCCCGGGTCCGCGGCCGGCTGTCGATCGTGGCGATCGACGCCTGCTATTCCGGCGGGTTCCGCAGCCTCGTCAACCGGCCCAACGTGATGGGCCTGTTCAGCTCCGAGGAGGATCTGACCAGCCTCGTCGCCAGCCGCTTCAAGGCCGGCGGCTTCCTCGCCTACTTCCTGCGTACCGGCCTCTCGGGCGAGGCGGACGACGACGGCGACCGCATCGTCTCGGCCGGCGAGCTGTCCACCTACGTCCGCCGCCGCTTCCGCCGCGAGGGCGACATTCCGGCGACGACCCGCGAGGACGAGCACAATTTCCAGAATCTGCTGATCGAGCGCGGCGGCCTCCAGGTCGAGGACGTCGTCGTCCGCCTCGCCGGCGGGCCTCAGGTCGCCCAGGCGCCGGCGCCACGCCCGGCCGCACAGCGGATGCAGCCTGAGCCGGTGAAGCGCCGCTAGATCGGCGCGTCCAGGCGGAGCAGGCGGAGTAAGGCCGCGCGCGCGGATTCGACACGGGTGGCCAGCGCGGGATCGGCGAGATCGGCGGGGCGGATTTCCTCCGGCCAATGGGCCTCGACGCAGGCGGCGATCGTCTCGAGCTTCGCCTCGTCGACCAGGAAGCGGTGATCGACCCTGGCCGGATCGGCGACGACGCGCAGCCTGAGGCAGGCCGGACCGCCGCCATTGGCCATCGATTGGCGCACGTCGACCAGAGCGAGCCGGCGGATCGGGCCGTTGCCCGCCGCCATCGTCTCCAGCCAGGCCCAGACGGCGGGCGTCTCGCGCGCCTCCTCTGGCAGGATCAGCGCCATGCCGCCTTCGGGCAACGTCACCAGCTGGGCGTTGAACAGATAGGATTTGATTGCGTCCTCGAGGCTGACGACGCTCGCCGGCACCTCGACGATCTCGGCCTCGGGCAGCAAGCGCCTCAGGTGGGCGTAGAAGCCCTCCTTGTCCGCGAACGCCTGCTCGTGCGCGAACAGGACGGGCCCATTGGCCACCGCGACGACGTCGTTGTGGAACGCCCCCGCGGCGATCGCCGCCTCGGACTGCCGGACGAACAGGGTGCGCGCCGGATCGAGGCTGTGCAGGCGGGCCACTGCGCGCGACGCCTCGACATGCTGGCGCACCGGAAACGCGCCGCCGCGTTCCCCGTAGACGAAGATCTCGACCCCCGGCGCATCATGGTCAGGGCAGAGCCGCATATGGTTGGCCGCGCCCTCGTCGCCGAACGTCGGCACCGGTTCGTGCACCGCAAAATGCGCCTCGTCGGCGAAGGCGAGGCGGAGCTGGGCGAGCGTCTCCGGCCATTCGTGGCTACGGTGGGCCATCGTCCTCAGATTGGCGACGGTCAGGTGGCAGCGTCCGTCCGTGCTGTCCGGCGCGGGCGAGACGGTCGCCGCATTGGCCGCCCACATCGCCGATGCGGAGAAGGCCGGTGCAATCAGGCTTTCGGGCATGGCCTCTCCTTCGGCGCCGAGCGCGGCCAGCCACGCTTGGTTGGGCCGCCGGTGGGGCAGGAAGATGCCCTGCGCGAGGCCGAGGCGCAGAGTGTGGCGCATCTTCGCGATCCCCTGCAGCGCCGCCGCCCGGGGGTAGGAGACCGCGCCCGCATTGGCCGTCGCCGCCAGATTGCCGAGGCTGAGCCCGGCATAATTGTGGCTCGGCCCGACGATTCCGTCGAAATTGATCTCGACCAGCGCCATCAGCGCGCCGCGGCGAGGAAGGGGTCGCCCGGCTCGAGGCTGAGCAGCCCGGCGCTCTCGGCGTCGAGCACCGCGCCGTCCTGCGGAGTCATGGTGAGGCGGCCGAAGCTGGCGGCGAAGTCGCCGAGGCTTCCGCTGGCGAGCAGCATGCGTTCGCCCTCGACCGAGTCCGCGGTGCCGCCGAGCACCAGCTCGCGCGCCTCCTCGACGGTGCGGATCTTGTCGGTCGATGCCGACATGGTCGGGCCGCCGTCGAAAATGTCGACATAGCCCTCGCCGCTGAAGCCCTCGGCTTCGAGCATGCGCATCGCCGCCTCGCCCGAAGGATGGGGCCTGCGCATCACCGCCAGCGCCTCATCGGAGAGCATCGCGGTGTAGATCGGAGTCTTGGGCATCAGATCGGCGATGAACTGGGTGCCGTGCGCGCCGTTGAACGTGTCGGCCTCCTGGAAGCCCATGCCGAAGAAGCGCCCGGCGATCGCGTCCCAGAAAGGCGAGCCGCCCTGCGCGTCGATCACCCCGCGCAGCTCGGCGACCACCTTGTCGGCGAAGCGCGCCCGGTTGCGGCGAATGAAGAGGTAGCGGCTTCGGGCGAGCAACACGCCGAGCCCGAGCCCGCTCGAGCGGGCCTCCGGATGCAGGAACAGGCCGCCGACCTCGGAGCAGTCGTTGAAGTCGGTGCACAGGTTCAGCATCTCGGTGTGGAAGGTCCGCCCCAGCTCCGGAGAGGTCTGGGTCAGCTTGCTGATCCGGTAGGAATAGAAAGGCTGCTCGACGCCGATCCGGCTGAACACCTGACAGGTGCCGCGGACAGCGCCGGTCTCGGCGTTTTCGAGCACGAACACGAACAGGTCGCCCTCGGGCGCGCCTTCCGCGCTGGCGAAGGCGGCCTCGGAGCGCGCCAGCTTGCCGACCAAAGTGCCCTTGTCGGCGGGGAGGTTGGTGAAGCCCCCGCCGGTCAGCAGCGCCATCTCGTAGATCGCGTCGAAATCCTCGCCCCGCGCGGGCCGTACTCGATAGCTCACAGGGCCTCCCAATTGGCCAGTCTCAAGATCGTCAGCGCCGAAAGCTGCGCGCGCTCGACCAGGCTCTCGACGATCAGATATTCCGCGTCCGAATGGATCGCGCCGCCGCGCACGCCCATCGTGTCGACCACCGGCACGCCGCAGGCGGCGATGTTGTTGCCGTCGCACACGCCTCCGCTGTCGCGCCAGCCGATGCTCTGGCCAAGGTCGGCGCCGCAACGCCGGACCAGTTCGAACAGCTTCTCGGCCTGTGGATCGAGCGGCTTCGGCGGACGGCCCCAGCCGCCGTGCATATTCATGCGCACGTCGCGCTTCGCGGCGATCTCCGCGATCGCTGATTCGAGCGCGGCCTGCGCCCGCTCTTGGTCGGCCGGCGTTCGCGGGCGCATATTTATGCGCAATATCGCATGATCGGGGACGACGTTGTTGGGTCCGCCCCCCTCGATCCGGGCCGGATTGACGTTCAAGCCCGCCCCGACTTCCTGCTCCAACCGCAGCGCCAACTCGGCTGCCGCCAGCACCGCGTTGCGGCCCTCCTCCGGGTTGCGGCCGGCATGGGCGCTCCTGCCCTCGACCAGAAGCGAGAAATTGCCGCTCCCCGGCCGCGCGCCGGCCAGCGTGCCGTCGGGAAGCGCCGAAGGCTCGTAGGTGAGC
>DASQJU010000067.1:0-2086 GCA_035630915.1 Allosphingosinicella sp. | reverse complement strand
AACCTGGGACGAGTGGAACGGCGACAAGCAGTTCATCGAGGATGTCATGCGCTTCCTCGACAACGTCCTTTCCGATTACATCGCCCGCGCGCCCGACGAGATGGCCCGCGCCAAATATAGCGCCGAGCGGGAGCGATCGGTCGGCCTCGGCGTGATGGGCTTCCACAGCTTCCTCCAGGCGCGCGGCCTGCCGTTCGAAGGAGCGATGGCCAAGTCGTGGAACATGCGCATCTTCAAGCATATCCGGGCCCAGGTCGACGAAGCGTCGATGATGCTGGCCCAGGAGCGCGGCCCCTGCCCCGACGCGGCCGACATGGGCGTGATGGAGCGGTTCAGCTGCAAGATGGCGATCGCGCCGACCGCGTCGATCTCGATCATCGCCGGCGGCACCTCGGCCTGCATCGAGCCGATCCCGGCCAACATCTACACCCACAAGACGCTGTCGGGCTCGACCTCGATCCGCAACCCGCATCTCGAGCGGCTGCTGACCGAGAAGTCGAAGAACAGCGAAGGCATCTGGTCGACGATCCTCGAGCGCGGCGGCTCGGTCCAGCACCTCGATTTCCTGACGCAGGAAGAGAAGGACGTGTTCAAGACCAGCTTCGAGATCGACCAGCGCTGGCTGATCGAGCTGGCCGCCGATCGCACGCCCTTCATCGACCAGGCGACCTCGCTGAACCTGTTCATCCCGGCCGACGTCGACAAGTGGGACCTCCTGATGCTCCACTACCGCGCCTGGGAGCTCGGCATCAAAAGCCTCTATTACCTCCGCTCGAAGAGCGTGCAGCGCGCGGGCTTCGCCGGGGGCGTCGAGGCCGACAACACGCCGGACCTGCGCGAGATCGAGCTGCAGTCGACGGATTATGACGAATGTCTGGCATGCCAGTAACCGGACCCCTCGGTGGGGGGAGCCGGCGGGAGGGCGCTGCGCTCTCCCGCCGGCTTGAGCGCGATGCGTAGCCTTCGCCTCCTGACCCCGCTCGCGGCTCTGAGCCTTGCCGCCTGCGCGAGCCAGAGCGCGGCCGCGGTTGCGCCGGGCGCGCCGGGCTTCCTGCTCGGCCTGTGGCACGGCTTCATCTTTCCAATCGCCTGGCTGCTCTCGCTCGTCATGCCGGAAGTGTCGGTCTACGCCGTGCCGAACGACGGCGGCTGGTACGATTTCGGCTATTTCCTCGGCATCGTCGTGTTCGGCGTCGGCGCGCGCAAGACGACCAAAATCGTCTATCGCGAGCGGGTGATCCGCGAGACCGTGGTCCCCGGCAGCCACCGCGTGATCCGCGAGGAGGAAGCGTGAGTCGCGAGTTCGCCCTCTCGCTCGTCGGCATCGGCCTCGTCGGGACGGGGGCCTGGGCGCTGTTCTTCCAGGGCCATTACGCGGCCTGGCACGAGCGCCGCTACCAGGCGCGGCTCGCTGACCGGCTCGTGCGCGGCGAGGACTCCTATTTCGAGGAGCTGCGCGAGCTTCAGGCCTATCCGCCGCAGCGATTCTCGCGCCCGCAACAGAAGATCGGCGGCGCCTTGGCGATGCTGGGCGGCCTCGTCTGTTTCGCTTTGTCGTTCGGGAGCGGCCAGTGATGAGCGGCTTCGCCCTAGGACATATCTTCGCGCTCGGCGCCTTGCTCGCGGCTTTGTTCGGCCTGTGGCAGCTGGCCGTCTGGGCGCGCCACCGCGGCTACGGGCGCGGCACGCCGCAATATGCGATGGGCCGCGACGGCCGCCGCTACGCTTTGCTGTCGTTCGCGCTGGCCCTGGTCCTCGCCGGCCTGTGCCTGACCCCGCTCTGCCACGTCATGCTGGGAGGCGGCGCGTGAGCGGCTGGTTCTTTCTCGGCCTCGGCGTCTTTGCCGCGCTCGTCGATTTCTTCGTCGGGCTTCGCTTCACGCGCATGACGGCCGATCAGATCGCGCCGGCTCCGGACGGCTCGGTCCGCTCGACCGAGGGCACCCACCGCGCCGGCCGCATCCTGATGCTGGCCGCGCCGGTCGTCTTCCTCATCTTCGCCGCGATTGCCTTCGGCGTCATTCCAGACACGGGCATCGAGCCCATCAGCTTCAACTAAGGACGCGTCTTATGCCCCTCCTTCAAG
>DASQJU010000066.1:0-3626 GCA_035630915.1 Allosphingosinicella sp. | reverse complement strand
CGAGGGTGTGTGCGAAGGCGCGCTTCACACGGGCCTCCCCTGTGTGATCAAGCCGGTCATGTCCTCGTCGGGCAAGGGTCAATCGACGGTGAAGGACGAGGCCGAGCTGGAGGCGGCCTGGGCCTATGCGGTCGCCAATATGCGCGGCGACCGGCCGCGGGTGATCGTCGAGGAATTCGTCGCCTTTGATTACGAGATCACCCTGCTGACGGTGCGGACGGACAAAGGCACCCTGTTCTGCCCGCCGATCGGCCACCGCCAGGAGCTGGGCGACTATCGCGAGAGCTGGCAGCCGATGGCGATGTCGCCGGCCGCGCTCGGGCAGGCGCAGGACATGGCGCGCCGGATCGTCGACGATCTGGGCGGACGCGGCGTCTTCGGCGTCGAGTTCTTCATCGCCGGGGACGAGGCGATCTTCTCCGAGCTCAGCCCGCGTCCACACGATACGGGCATGGTCACGTCGATCTCGCAGGAGCTGAGCGAATTCGACCTCCACGCCCGCGCCGTGCTTGGCCTTCCGATCCTGCCGGTCGCGCTCAAGGGGCCGTCCGCCTCGGCAGTGATCCTCGCCGATCGCGAGAGCACG
Source organism: Allosphingosinicella sp. (assembly GCA_035630915.1). Classification (GTDB taxonomy): domain Bacteria; phylum Pseudomonadota; class Alphaproteobacteria; order Sphingomonadales; family Sphingomonadaceae; genus Allosphingosinicella. The sequence continues at coordinate 3,040 of DASQJU010000066.1, read as the reverse complement.
GACTTTCGTTACGAGGGGATCGCCGACGCGCTCGCGCTGGGCGGGGACGTGCGCATCTTCGCCAAGCCCGTCACCCGCAAGAACCGCCGCATGGGCGTCGCGCTGGCGCGCGGTGAGATCGAGAAGGCGAGGGAGCGCGCTACCGAGAGCGCAGCACGCGTCAGGATCGTCTATTCGTCGTAGACGAGGACGGACGCAGTCGAGAGCGCTTCGACGGGCCGCGCGGCTACCCGCACCGGCGCGGGCGGCTCTTCGGCGGCGGCGGGTTGCGCAACCGTGCCGCGCTTTTCCTCGATCGGATAGCGCGCATAGCGCTCGATCTCGGGATTCTCGCTGACCTGCCCGGCGGGCCACGGCTGCGCCGCGGGCACCTCCACCACCTCCCACTGCGTTTCGGCGAGCCGCTGCACGGCGGGCTCCGGATCGGGCGCGTAGGGATAGGATTGACCGCCGCTGTACGCCGCGAGCGCGGCGTTGCCTTGCGCCCAATCATAGGCCTGGAGATAGGGCGAGACGATCGGCCCCGGCAGGTTGTTGGGGTCCAGCGCAGCGCCGCGGTCGCGCGGGTGGATGGCGGGTCCCTGGAAGTAGAGCGGATCGATCTGGCTGACCGCGCTCTCGCCGAGCTGCACGCCGACGCCGACGGCCAATGCGACCGCACCAAGACCAGACCAGAGGATGGAATGTCCGAGCATGCGCGCCCAACGAGCGCGCCGCCATCCCGTTCCGTGCCGCCGCCCGCCAAAGCGCGATCGGAGGGAAAGCGCGATCATTATCCCCTCAGGGAAGATCCCGCGCCGCGGCGAGCACGTCCTCGGCGTGTCCAGGCACCTTCACCTTGCGCCACACCCGCGCGACGGTGCCGTCGCGATCGATCAGGAAGGTGTCGCGGCTGATGCCCATATATTTGCGGCCGTAGAGGCTCTTCTCGACCCAGGTTCCGAAGGCTTCGCAAACGCTGCCATCGGGATCGGTCGCTAGCTTGACCTTCAGATCGTATTTGCCGGTGAACTTAGCGTGGCTTTGCGGACCGTCCTTGGAGACTCCGAGGATCCAGGTTCCCGCTTTCTCGAATTCGCCGGCGAGCGCGGTGAAATCCTGCGCCTCGCGGGTACAGCCGGACGTGTCGTCCTTCGGATAGAAATAGAGAACGAGCTTCTGGCCGCCGAAATCGGCCGGGCGGACCGGCGCGCCGTCCATTCCCGTCAAAGCCACATCTGGAATCGGATCGCCTTCGCTCAGCATCACGTCGCCTTCGCCACTGCGCCCCACAGCTCCCTAATGCTTTGCCGCGCATCGTCGTGGGCCGCAAGCAGTTCCTCCCACCCGCCTGTCCCACAAACGCGCGCGACCAGATCGCGAGAGGCGGGCGCGGGCTCACCCGAATCGGGCGCGACGAGGCGCAAGGTCACCAGCATCCGGGTCAGCAGAACATGCGCCGCGGCGATTTCGGGCGGAACCAGTCCCTCCCCGATCAGCGCCTCGATCGCCGTTCCCAGCCTCGGGGTCAGGCCCTTGCCGTGCATCAGCTGCAGCGTGTGGACCGCGAATTCGAGGTCGACCAGCCCGCCCGGGCCGAGCTTGATGTCGAACGCCCCGTGGGGCGGCTTGTGGCGGGCGATCTCGAGCCGCATTTTCGCGGCATCGGTGGAGACCTTTTCCGGATCGCGCTCCAGCGTGAGCACGCTTTCGAGGATCTGCGCCAGCGCCGCGCGGTCGGCGGGGGAGCCATGGACCGGGCGGGCCCGGGTCATCGCCATATGCTCGAACGTCCAAGCCTTGGTCCGCTGATATTCGGCGAAAGTCTCGAGCGAGATGGCGATCAGTCCGTCCGTCCCGGAGGGGCGCAGGCGCGTATCGACCTCGTAGAGCGGCCCGGCGGCGGTCGGTACGCTCATCGCGGCGCTGACCCTCGGTGCGAGACGGTTGAAATAGTCGGTCGCGCGCAGCGGCTTGGGCCCGTCCGATTCGCCCTCGTGGCTGCCGCTGAACAGGTAGATGAGGTCGAGATCGGAGGCGTGGGTCAGCGCACCGCCGCCGAGCCGGCCGAGACCGAGGATAACCAGCGCCGAGCCGGGCACCCGCCCGTGCGGTTTCTCGAACTCGGCCACCGTGGCCGCCGCGAGCACCTGCAGCGCCGCCTCCGCGACCCGCGCATAGCCTGCACCGACCTCGATCGGGTCTGTCCGCCCCAGAACCAGTTGCGCGCCGAGCGCGAAGCGCGCCTCGTTGACCCGGCGACGAACCCGGTCGAGCACCATCTGGTAATCCTCACCGCGTCGGTCGGGCCGGGCGAAGCGTGCCGCCAGCTCCGCCACGGCTCCGGGCGGATCGAACGCGCTCGCGTCGATCAGGCCGTCGAGCAGTTCGGGGCGGCGGCCGAGCTGCTCGGCCAGCGCCGGGGCGTGGCTGAGGATCGCCGCGAGATGCTGGGTCAGCGCGGGTCGCGCCTCCAGCAGGCGGTAGAAATTCACTCCGGCGGGCAGGCCCTCGACGATATCGTCGAATCGATTGAGCGCGCGCATCGGATCGGGCGCCGCGCCCAGCGCCTGGATCAGTCCGGGCAGCATCGCCTCGAACGCCTGGCGCGCGGCGGGCGCGCGAAGCGAGCGGACGCGGCCCGACCGCCAACCCTCGACCCGCAGCCGCGCCGAGGCCCGATCGACGAAGCCGGCGGCGACGAGCTGCTCCTCGAGCGTCTGCGGATCGCCCGAGATGCTGGCGGCGTCGCTCTCCCCCAGTGTGTCGTAGAGCGCCGCCACGCGCGACGTGGGCGGGCGGAGGAGATCGAGCAGGGCCGACCCGCCCTCCAGCCCGTGGAGCCGGGCGACATTGTCGAGTGCATCGTCCTGCGTGGGCAGCACATGGGTCTGGCGGTCGTCGACCATCTGCAGCCGGTGCTCGATCGTCCGCAGCAGGGGATAGGCCTCGCGCAGCAGCGCCACGTCTTGCGCCCCCAGCCGACCTGCCTTTTCCAGCGCGGCGAGCGCATCGAGCGTCGCCGGCGCTCGGAGCTCGGGTTCGCGGCCGCCATGGATCA
>DASQJU010000065.1:0-2980 GCA_035630915.1 Allosphingosinicella sp. | reverse complement strand
AACAAGGGCGTGGAGATGATCAACCGCGAGGCGATGTTCGGCATCAAGGCGCAGATGCAGGTCGGCGAAGGCGCCGAGTTCGAGGCGCTCGCAGATTATCGCCAGGGGATGGACCGGCGCGCGATCGACTGGAAGACTTCGGCCCGCCACACGATGCTGGTCGCCAAGGAATATCGCACCGAGCGCAACAACAACATCGTCATGGCGGTCGATGCGGGGCGGGCGATGTGCGAGCCGCTGGGCGGCGTGCCGCGCGTCGACCGAGCGGTCTCCGCCGCCTTGCTGACCGCCTACGTCGCCCTGAAGGACGGCGACCGCGTCGGACTGTTCGCCTTCGATTCCCGCCCGCGCGCGGCGAGCCAGCCGATTTCGGGGGCGCGCGCCTTCTCGCTGCTCCAGCGCGTCGCTGCGGGCATCGAATACTCGCAGAGCGAGACCAACTACACGCTGGCGCTGGCGACCCTGTCGAGCGAACTCAGCCGGCGCTCGTTGATCATCGTCTTCACCGAATTCGCCGATACGACCAGCGCCGAGCTGATGATGAACGCCATGGGCACTTTGCTGAAGCGCCACGTCGTCCTGTTCGTGGTGCTGAAGGACGAGGAGCTGGAGGGGCTGGCCTCGGCCGAGCCGGTCGAATCGGACGATATCGGCCGCGCCGTCACCGCCGCCTCGCTGCTGCGCGAACGGCGTCTGGTGATGACCCGCCTGCGCCACCTCGGCGCCCACGTGCTCGAGGCGGCGTCGGCCGAGGCGGGCCCGGCTCTGGTCAACGCCTATCTCGATTTCAAGCGGAGGGCCCTGATTTGAACGCCGTCGTCGGCTCCCGCCAGTTCCGCGCCGCGCGCGAGGGCGAATGGCAGCGGCTCGAGGAGATCATCCGCCGCTGCGAAAGCCGCTCGGTCCGCGCGCTGAGCGACGAGGACCTGCTCGCATTGCCGGTGCTCTACCGCGGCGCCCTCTCCTCGCTCTCGGTGGCGCGCGAGACCTCGCTCGACCTCGAGCTGATCACCTATCTCGAGAATCTATGCGCCCGCGCCTATTTCTTCGTCTACGGCGTGCGCACCTCGGTCGGCAGCCGGCTCGCCTCCTTCTTCGCCCGCGATTGGCCGCTGGCGATCCAGAGCCTGTGGCGCGAAACCCTGGCGTCTTTGGCCGTCACCATGATCGGCGTGCTCGCCGGCTACCTCCTCGTCGTCAACGATCCGGGCTGGTATTCGGCCTTCGTCGCGCCCGAGCTCGCCAGCGGACGGGACTTCGCCGCGTCGACGGAGCAGCTGCGCAGCACGCTTTACGACCGCCCCCAGAACGGGGGTCTCGCCATCTTCGCGACCTTCCTGTTCAACCATAACAGCCAGATCTCGATCATGTGCTTCGCGCTCGGCTTCGCGTTCGGGGTGCCGACGCTGATCGTGCTGATCGCCAACGGCGCGACGCTCGGCGCGATCCTCGCCTTGTTCTCGTCGCGGGGCCTCGGCGAGGAGCTGGGCGGCTGGCTGATCATCCACGGCACGACCGAGATCTTCGCCATCGTCCTCTCCGGCGCGGCGGGCTTCAGGATCGGCTGGAGCGTGGTCTTCCCCGGCGAGGAGACGCGGCTCGATTCCGCGATGCGCTCGGGCCGGACGGCGGCGGTGGCGATGGCCGGCGTGGTGATCATGCTCGCGGTCGCCGGCCTTCTCGAAGGCGTCGGCCGTCAGACGATCAACGTCGACGCCACCCGCTACGCCATCGGCCTGACGATGCTCGCTTTGTGGCTCGCTTATTTCTACCTCCCGAGGCGGATCGATGTCTGACCTCGCGCTCCAGCACCGCGAGGAGGCGAAGAAGCGCCGCACCCTGGTGACTCCCGAGGGGGTCGACCTCAGCCTCAAGCTGGCCGATGTCAGCCAGCGCGCGGCGGCCTTCCTGGTCGACCTCGTCATCATGGTCGTCATCCTCGTCGCCTTGACCTTCCTCGCCGGGGCCACCGCTTACGTGCTCGGCGCCGAGCGCGCGGAGTTGGCCTTCGTCATCTGGCTGCTCGGCTTCTTTCTCCTGCGGAACGGCTATTTCATCCTGATGGAGATGGGCCCGCGCGCAGCGACCTTCGGCAAGCGCAGCGCGGGCCTGCGCGTCGTCGCCCGCAGCGGCGAACGGCTCACCGCCGACCGGGTCATCGCCCGCAATCTGATGCGCGAGATCGAATTCTATCTGCCGCTCTCCTTCCTGTTCTACAACGCTTCGGAAGGATCGGCGGAAGGCCTGATGGCGCTGGCCGGTCTGCTGTGGACCGCGATCTTCCTGTTCTTCCCGATGTTCAACAAGGACAAGATGCGCGTCGGCGATCTGCTCGCCGGAACCTGGGTGATCAGCGCGCCCAAGAAGAAGCTGACCTTCGAGCTGCTCAGCGCCCACGGTCAGGACGACGCCTATCGCTTCACCGACGCGCAGCTCGACGTCTACGGCGTGTTCGAGCTGCAGACTCTGGAGCGCGTGCTGCGCGAGGGGCAAGGCGAAGCGGTCAGCACCGTCTCCCGCACCATCCAGGCCAAGATCGGCTACGACGACCGCAGCGGCCACGACTATGATTTCCTGCTCGCCTACTACAAGGCGAGCCGGGCGCGGATGGAGCGGGGACTGCTGTTCGGCAAAAGGCGGGCGGACAAGTTCGACCGCTAGCGCGGAACCCTGGGATCGTTGCGGATTGCACCGATCGGGATCAGCGGCGAGCGGGGAAGGACCCAGTGGATCGCGCTCCGAACGGTATCGGTCGTCGGCCGGCCCTCGGCATCGCGCGCCGGTGTGAAGCGCGGCCGATCGTACATGATTCGGCACGTCGCGTCGTCAAGCGCGGCGCTGCCGCTCGAGGCGAGAATCCGGCAGGCACTGGGGACACCTTCGGGCGAGACGGTCAACTCGAACTCGACCCGACCCTGCTCGCGTCGGCGGATCGCCTCGCGCGGATAATCGCTGGGCCTGAGGTAGGTCGAAAGTCCAA
>DASQJU010000064.1:0-25586 GCA_035630915.1 Allosphingosinicella sp. | reverse complement strand
CGATCAGCAGCATCGTCAGGACGATCGGCACCGCCGGATGGTGAAACTTCATCACGCCCCCCTGCCCGCCCTATTCGGGCATGCCGCCGGTCGCCGCCGTCCAGCGCGCGACCAAAGGCTCGTAATCGTCACTGCGCATTTCCGGCAGACCCTCGGTGTTCAGCCAATCGCGGTGCATGCTTTCCGCGCCGAAATGGCTGGTTGGCATGAAGCGCGCCGGATCGTCGAACGAGGCCACGGTCAGGTCGATCTTCTCGCTGTCCGGATACGCGAAGCCGAGCGACGCGCCGCACGCCGCGCAAAATGGCCGTCGCGCGATCGGCGAGCTATCAAACCAATCGGGCTGGCCCTGCCAGTCGACGTCGGCCTTCTTGACGTTCTTGAAGGCGATGGAGATGCTCCCGGTCGCCCTCTGGCACATCCGGCAATGGCACAGATAGGCATCGTCATTGTCGATCCTGGCCGTGTAGCGAACCCGCCCGCAGGCGCAGCCGCCGCTCACCTCGTCCGCCATCTCATTCTCCCAGCAGGATCGTCTCCAGTTTCGCCCGCCATTCGGCGGGCAGCGGCGCCGGCCGGCGGCTCTCGCGGCCGACATAGACGTGGGTGAAATGCCCTTCGGCCGCCGCCTCCTGCGCGCCCTTGGCGAACACGCCCAGCCGGTAGGTCACGCTCGAATTGCCCAGCCGCTCGACGCCGAGGCCGATCTCGACCGGCTCGGGATAGGTCAAAGAGGCGGCGTAGCGGCATCCTGTTTCAACCACGAGGCCGATCGGATCGCCCGCCGCGACGTCCAGCAAGCCGGCCTCGATCAGCCAGGCGTTCACCGCCGTGTCGAACCAGGCATAATGGACCGTGTTGTTGACGTGGCCATAGGCATCGTTGTCCGCCCAGCGGGTCGCGATTTCGCGCCAGACGGGATAGGCCCCCCTGCCCTTCAAAGAGCCGCCTCGTAGAGCCGGCGGGCGTCGGCTTCGCTGATCGGGCAGGGATTGTTCACCAGCAGCCGCTCCTGCTTCATCGCCTCGGACGCCAGCAGATCGAGATGCTCGCCGCCGATCCCGACTTCGGAGAGGCGCAGCGGCAGGCCGGTGGCGCGGGTCAACTCGGCGAGCTTCTCGACCAGACCGCGGGCCTGCGCCTGCGTGCCAAGCTTCGCCAGCGAAGGATCGAGGACGCAGCCGAGCTCGGCATAATCGGCCATCGCCGCCTGCATGTTGTGGCCGAGCACATGGGTCAGGACGAGCGAATTGGAGAGGCCGTGCGGCACGTGGAAATGGCCGCCGAGCGGGTAAGCGAGCGCGTGGACCCCGGCGACCGGGGCGCTGTCGAACGCGACGCCGGCATAATGGGCGCCGAGCAGCATGTTGCCGCGCGCCTCGAGATCGTCGGGCCGCTCGCAGGCGGCGATGAGGTTTTGCGACAGGAGGCGAAGCGCCTCGCGCGCCAGCATGTCGGACACCGGATTCTTGCGCCTCGCCGAGGTATAGGCCTCGATCGCGTGGACCATGGCGTCGATGCCCGTCGCGGCGGTGACGGGACGCGGCAGGCCGACGGTCAGCTCCGGATCGAGCACCGCCCATTCGGCATTGAGGGGCGGGCTGTTGACCGCGTTCTTGACGCTGCCGCCGACCGTGATCACGGAAACCGAGGTCGCCTCCGATCCGGTGCCGGCGGTGGTCGGGACCAGCGCCAGGGGAAGGCCTTTGCCGGTCGCCTTGCCGACGCCCCAGATCGAGTCGAGATCGTCGCCGCTGCCGAGCAGATAGGCGGCGAGCTTGGCGACATCCATCGGGCTGCCGCCGCCGAAGCCGACCACGGAGGTGCAATCCCGCCCCGCCTCCACCGCTGCCAGCAATGTATCGAGCGAGGGATCCTGCTCGACCGCGTCGAACACTTGCGCGTCCGGCAGCGCGGCGAGCACCGCGTCGGCGAGGCCGAGCGCGCGGACGTTGGCGTCGGTGACGAACAGGCACGGACCTTCGGGCAGCAACTGGGCCAGCCTGGTGGCCGCGCCGCTCCCCGCGATCAGCTTCGGGCCGTAGTGAAACTCGAAGGCCTGCATGAGCTCAACCTATCCCTCCCGTCATTGCGTGCGCAAGCGAAGCAATCCAGCGCTGCGATGGATCGCCACGGCGCTTGCGCGCCTCGCGATGACGGCATTGGGCTAGAGCGAGCGCTGGAGCCGGCTCAGCAGGCTGCGCGCGGGGCTTCCGCCGGGCTCCTGCGCGACATGGCCCGAATCGATGCGGCTGACCCGCTCGTAAAGCTCCTCGCTGGCCTGAACGAGGCCGGCAGCGGCCTCGGGCAGGCGCGCGAACAGATCGCGGTCGGTCAGCGGCGCTTCGCCAAGCCTTCGTTCCGCCTCACCGGCCTGGGCCGGGCTGAGCTCGCCGGCGGCCACCGCACGCTGGGTCAGCAGCCAGGCGATGACGTGCATCAGCCGGGTGGTCACCTTGAGCGACTCGCAGGAAAAGCCAACCCGGTCGACCGGATCCAGCGAAAGGCGGTCGTCGCGCCCGCTCGTGTCGAAATAGGAGCGCGCCTCGTCGGCAAGCACCATTGCCTCGACGTAGAGCGCGTCGACCAGCTTCGGGGTCAATTGTCCTTGGAGCGCGGGGTTGCCCATGGCCATTCCCTGCCACAACCCGCGGCGGGCGAATACGGCAAAAGAAGGTAAAGAACGTCCCGAACCGGGGCGTCCTTCAGGCGATGATGTCGGGGATGCGTATGTCCTCGAGCTGGGCGATCTCGTCCTTCAGCCTCAGCTTTCGTTTCTTCAGCCTGGCGAGCTGAACGTCGTCGCTGGCTGTCATGCCGCTCAGGGCGTCGATTGCGCTGTCGAGATCGCGATGCTCGGTGCGCAGAACCGCGAGTCGCGATTCCGGATCCTGAGCGGCTGATTGGTTCGCTTCCATGGGCGTCCCTCGCTCCTCACGTTGTGGATGGGCCCATGATAAACCTTCGCCGAGCCGCCGTACATATCCGTTGGAACGCGCACAGCCGGGGAGACAAAGGTCGCGGATGAGGCTTAAGGTGGGGCATCAGCCACGAAGGAGATGGGAATGCACCAGGCGCACGTTTCGGCCCTGCAGGCCAAGCATGCCGGACTCGAGGCAAAGATCGAAGAAGAAAGCCAGCGCCCACTGCCGGACGCGACCGCGCTCGCCCGGCTCAAGAAGGAAAAGCTCAGGGTAAAGGAAGAGATGAACGGCCTTCAGGGTCCGTCACCAATCCACTAGCCCATTCCGCCGCCCCGGATCCGCCGGGGCGGCGTATTCATTTCAGTCGTCGCGAGAGACGCGCTCGTTGCGCTCGTGGCGCTCCTGCGCCTCGACCGTCATCGTCGCGATCGGCCGCGCCTCCAGCCGGGCAAGGCTGATCGGCTCGCCGCTCACTTCGCAAAAGCCGTATTCGCCGGTCTCGATCCGGTGCAGCGCCGCGTCGATCTTGGAGATCAGCTTGCGCTGGCGGTCGCGAGTCCTGAGGTGGATGCCCCAATCGGTCTCGCTCGACGCGCGATCGGTGAGGTCCGCTTCCTGGATCGGCCCGCTGGCCAATGCCGCCATCGTCTCGCGGGATTCCTTGACGATGCCGTCCTTCCACGCGAGCAGCTTCTGCCGGAAGTAGGCAAGCTGTTCGGAATTCATGAATTCTTCGTTGGCGCTTGGACGATAGCCGCCGACGAATTGCGGATTCAGTACGTCACTATGAAGCGTAGCCATTACCCCTCCACTCCCCCGTCTCCCGGCGCATGCGCCGGGGGCCCGAACAAGGGGTGAGGTCGGGTGTGTCCCCGAATCTTAGCCTCCCACCCCACGCGGCCTATAGCTACGGCGGAAGTCCAGCACAAGTCACTCAAACGCGGCCTAAAATTGCGCAAAGTCAAACACCTCGCCGCCGCGCCGCCACGACTCGGCGAAACGGGCCGCGAATCGGATCGGTCGACCGCAAAAACCATCCCGAACCGGCGTCCGGGTTTTTCCCGAGCCATTCACTTGCCGCGCGGGGCTGTCCGGTTCTGGGACGGAAGGGCCGTCAAGGGCCCGAATCCGGCCCATTTCAGGCAAGAAGAGGGTTAACGCGCTTGCACTTAAACTCTTCATTTGCATCTGCTGACTACGCCGCGGGCCAGTCGGAATGTTCCGGACGACCCGGGCCAGAACAGGGAATGCTGCTATGTCGGTAAGAATGGCTTTGGCGAAACTCTGCGCCTGCACCTGCGGCGGCGTGATCGTCGGCGCTGGCGCCACCCACGCGGTGGAGAACCCTCCGCCCCGCCCCGCCGTCCGCACGGCCCATGCAGGCGTCCGCACGGCGCGAGCCGGCCAATCGGTCGCCTCCGCGTCCAGTGCCCGCGCCGCCTATGCCGCGCGGGGCCAGCGTCTGGCGCGGCGCGTGGTTCGGCGCACCGCCTGCCCGGCCGCCGCGGCCGGCGCCACCAACATCATCATCCCGCCCCAGGCGCCTCCCGCGCCTCCCGTCATTTCGAGCAGCGGCAGCAGCGGCGTGCCGATCCTGATCGGCGGATCGAGCGGCTTCCTGGGCGGCTCCGGCGGCTTCTTCTCGGGCGGCTTCTTCGGCGGCAGCTCGACCGGGGGCCAGATCACCATCAACAACACGCCCACGCAGCAGCAGACGTCGAGCGGTACCAGCAGCGGCACCAGCAGCGGCACCAGCAGCGGCACGCCCAATCAGCAGGATGCGAGTAGCGGCACCAGCAGCGGCACTAGCGGCGGCGGCGTGATCATCAATATCGACAACAGCAACAGCAACCAGAATAGCGGCGGCAACAATACCAATACCAATACCAACCAACAGGATCAGAATCAGAATCAGAACCAGAATCAAAACCAGAATCAAAACCAGAATCAGAATCAGAACGAAAACCAGAATCAGAATCAGAACGGATCGTCGAGCAGCTCGTCCGGCGGCTCTTCGGGGCGTCATGGCCACCACGGTCACGGCTCTTCCGGCAGTTCCTCGTCGAGTTCGACCAGCTCGGGCACCAGCGGATCGACCAGCTCCAGCTCCGGCGCGAGCACCGGATCGAGCAGCTTCGGCTCGTCTGCCAGCGGGAGCACGAGCGGCTCCTCGTCCGGCAGTTCCTCGACGTCCGGGAGCTCGTCGACCTCGGGCAGCTCTTCGTCGAGCGGTGGGTCTTCGGGTTCGTCTTCGAGTTCGACCGGCGGCACGCACGTTCCGGCACCGCCGATGATCCTCCTGTTCGGCGCCGGCGCCGCGACGCTCGTCGCCCGCGCCCGACTCGGTAAGCGCGCCAAGGCCGCCTCGGCCTAGACGCAGCTCCCGGGGAATTCAGGCCCGTCCGGATCCTTCCGGGCGGGCCTTTTTCATTGCGCCTTCGATGCCTCTTCGATCTCGGCGGAGGGACGCTGCTCGACCGCCTCGATCGGCGCGATGGTTGCCCGGTCCGCCCCGCCGGCCCATAGCCCGGCCATGCGGATTCTGCTCACCAACGACGACGGCGTGAATGCGACCGGCCTGCGCGTCCTCGAGGCCATCGCCCGGACCTTCACCGACGACATCTGGATCGTCGCGCCTGCGGAGGAGCAGTCCGGCGCGGGCCACTCGCTGACGCTGACCGTCCCCGTGCGCCTCAGAAAGCTCGGCGAGCGGCGTTTCTGCGTCACCGGCACGCCGACCGACGCCGTGATGATGGGGCTCGCCCATATCATGAAGGAGGCGAAGCCCGACTTGATCCTTTCCGGCGTCAACCGCGGCGCCAATCTCGGCGAGGACGTCACCTATTCGGGGACGGTGTCGGCGGCGATGGAAGGCGCGCTGGCCGGCATTCCCTCGATCGCGCTGTCGCAAAGTTACGCCAAGGAAGGGATGGGCGACACCGTCCCGTTCGCCACGGCCGAGGCCTGGGCGCGGCGCGTGCTCGAGCCGCTGCTGGCCGCGCCCTTCGCGCCGCGCACCTTGGTCAACGTCAATTTCCCGGCCTTGCCGCCGGAGGAGGTGAACGGCATCCGCGTCGTCCGCCAGGGGCTGCGCGATTATGGCCGCCTGCGCATCGACCAGCGCACCGATACGCGCGGCTACGATTATTACTGGTTCGGGCTGCGCCCCGTGATCCACACGCCCGGCCACAAGACCGACCTCGAGGCGATCGCCGACGGCTACGTCTCCGTAACCCCGCTCCACCTCGATCTGACGCACGAGCAGTCCATTGCCACGCTGGGGGCAGTTGTCGGCGAATAAGACGGTCAGCCGCGCCATTAGGCGCGGCTCGCCATCCGTGCTAACCGGCTGAAAATGAACAATCTGGAGCTCCCCGGCCTCGTCGCCGCCTTTGCCGACGCGTCCGAAGGGATGCTGGCCGCAATCCTCGATCAGAGCGCGGACTGCATCAAGGTCATCGGCGAGAACGGCACGGTCGATTACATGAACCGCAATGGCCAGTGCGCGATGGAAGTCGAGGATTTCTGCGCGATCGCAGGCCAGCCCTGGACGGCCTTGTGGCCAGCGGAGGCCGGACCCATGATCCTCGATGCGATGGCCAAGGCGCGGGCAGGAGAAGCGGCGCGCTTCGAGGCCTTCTGCCCGACCGCCAAAGGCACGCCGCGCTGGTGGGACGTGAGCGTCTCGCCGTTGCGCGGGCCCGATGGCACGGGACGAGGCTATATCGCCACCTCGCGGGACGTGACCGAACGCGTGCGCAGCGGCGCCCTGCGGGACGCCGTCGCGGAGGAGATTAGGCACCGGCTGCGCAACCATTATGTGGTCGTGGCAAGCCTGCTCGCCGCGCATGCGCGAGGCCGGCCCGACCTGGAGGCGTTCGTCCGCGAAATCACCGGCCTGCTCAACGCTCTTGGCGTCGCCCAGACGATGACGGCCGAGGGAGGCGCCGCCTGCCGCCTGGCCACGCTCGTCCCGGCGCTGCTCGATCCTTATGCCACCCCAAACTGCCGGATCCGGATCGGGGCCCTGCCCCATGCCGAGCTCGATCAGCCGCTGGTCGATGCGTTCGCCCTGGTGCTCGGTGAGCTGGCGGTCAATTCGACCAAACATGGCGCGCTCGGCGCGCGTGGCGAAGTGACGCTCGAAGGGGCGCTCGTCGCGGGGCGCCTGACCCTGACCTGGCAGGAGCAGTCCGACCGCCCCGTCACGCGCCACGAGCGGGACGGCGGCCAGGGCTTGCGCCTGATGACGCGGGTGCTCGCCTCGCGCGGCGGCGAGATCGACGTTGCCTGGGCGCCGGACGGTTTGACCGCCACCTTCTGGGTGCCCTTCGCCTGATCTTCGCGCTGCCGTCGTCCGGTGGCCCTAGAAAAATCCGCGCCGAGCCCCTATGTGCCGGCGCTCCCATGGAAACGCTCGAACTCCCCTCCCCGCCCAAGGTCGGCATGGTTTCGCTCGGCTGCCCGAAGGCGCTGGTCGATTCCGAGCGGATCCTGACCAAGCTGCGCTCCGACGGCTACCAGATGTCGCCCGATTATGCCGGCGCCGACGTCGTTCTGGTCAACACCTGCGGCTTTCTCGATTCGGCCAAGGAGGAGAGCCTCAGCGCGATCGGCGAGGCGATCGCCGAGAACGGCCGCGTGATCGTCACCGGCTGCATGGGCAAGGAAGCGGAGATGATCCGCGCGCGCTTCCCCGAAGTGCTCGCGATCACCGGCGCCGCGCAATATGAGGACGTCGTCGGCGCGGTCCACGTCGCCGCGCCGATCCCGCCAAGCGCCTATCTGAACCTGGTGCCCGACGCGGGGCTCAAGCTTACACCGCGCCACTACAGCTATTTGAAGATTTCCGAGGGCTGCAACCACCGCTGCGCCTTCTGCATCATTCCATCGCTGCGCGGCGACCTCGTCAGCCGGCGGCCGGACGCGATCCTGCGCGAGGCGGAGAAGCTGGTCGCGGCCGGGACGAAGGAATTGCTGGTCATCAGCCAGGATACGTCCGCCTATGGCGTCGATCTCAAGCACGCCTCGTGGCCGTGGAAGGGCGGCGAGGTCCGAGCCCACATGACCGATCTCGCCCGCGAGCTCGGCAAGTTGGGCGCCTGGGTCCGGCTCCACTACGTCTATCCCTATCCGCACGTCGACAAGGTCGTGCCGCTGATGGCCGAGGGGCTTGTCCTCCCCTATCTCGACATTCCGTTCCAGCATGCGAGCCCGAAGGTGCTGAAGGCGATGAAGCGCCCGGCCAACGAGGCCAAGGTGCTCGAGCGCATCCGCGGCTGGCGCGAGATCTGTCCTGACATCGCCATCCGCTCGACCTTCATCGTCGGCTTCCCCGGCGAGACGGACGAGGATTTCGACTATCTCCTCCAATGGCTCGACGAGGCCAGGCTCGACCGGGTCGGGGCGTTCAAGTTCGAGCCGGTCAGCGGCGCCGCCGCCAACGATCTTCCGGGCATCGTCCCCGAAGCAGTCAAGGAAGAGCGCTACGCCCGCTTCATGGAGAAGACCGCCGCCATTTCCGCCGCCAAGCTCGCCGCCAAGGTCGGCCGCACGATCGACGTGATCATCGACGCGGTGGACGTGGAAGGCGGCGCGACCGGCCGCTCCAAGGCGGACGCGCCCGAGATCGACGGCGAGGTCCACCTGCGCGACGCCGGGCATTTGGAGCAGGGCGATATCGTTTCAAGCCTCGTCGAGGATGCCGACGAGCACGACCTTTACGGTGTGCCCGCCTAGGCGGCGCGCGCGTAGCCTCTCCCGTCCTCGTCCGCGTCGTTCGCCTCCCTGAGCCTCACGGCGCGGCGGCGCCTCGGTGCTCTCCGACGCGCAAGCTGCGGCCGCGGCAGCCGCGCGGTGAGCATCCCCCACGCCTCTTTGCCGCGTAGCAGCGCGCTCATCGTCCAGGTCGCGACCACGGCGTCGACATAGAACGAGACGTCCCAGGCCATCAGCGTGACGATGTCCGCCGACCCGAACAACAGGATGAGTTCACCTGCGGAGAAAGTGAGCGCGACCAGCACGGCTGCGTAGATGAGGTGACGTCGCCCCATGGCGGCGAAGTTGCGCAAGGGCGCCTCGACCAGGCACTCGTGAAGCAGGCGCGAGAACGGCAGCCTGGGAAACAGCTTCATCACCAGGATGGTCAGCAACACGATACCCGCGAACATCGAATTCTCCCTTTATCTGCCTGACATAGCGATGCATTGCGCCGACGCAATTGATCGGGTGTGCAAAGCCGCCTGCCTTTTCCGCCGGGATGACGAACTGACGCAAACCTGCGTAGGATGGGTTTGATGCAGGCCCTGCCCCGTCCCCGCCTCGCCGCGCTCGACAGCTTTCGCGGGATCACCGTCGCCGCGATGATCCTTGTCAACACGCCGGGATCGGGCGATTTCGTCTGGTGGCCGCTCGACCATGCCGAATGGCACGGCTTCACGCCGACCGATCTCGTCTTTCCCGCCTTTCTCTGCGCGATGGGCATGGCGCTCGGCCTGTCCTTCCCGCGCACGGTCGATGCGCAACTCTGGCGCCGCGTCGTCCGGCGAACCTTCGCTCTGATCGTGATCGGCTGGGCCTGGCAGATGCTGGCGCGGCCGAGCATCGAGATGTTTCGTGTCTTCGGCGTGCTGCCGCGACTCGGCCTCTGCTTCGGGCTCGCCGCGACCCTCGTGATCCTCACTGCGCGCCGGGCGCCCGACGGCAAGGCGCAAGTCAACCCGACCGCAATCCTGATCGCTATCGCCGTTCTGATATTCGGTTATTGGGCCGCGATGTCCTTAGGCGGCGATTTCACACCCGAAGGCAATTTCGCCGGATGGTTCGACCGCGCGATTGTCGGCGCGAACCATATGTGGCGGGCGGGCCGGGATGCCGCCGGCAATGTCGTCTACGATCCCGAGGGCCTGTTCTCGACCTTGCCCGCCACCGCCAATGTGTTGTTCGGGCTGATCGCCGCCCTCGCCTGGCAGCGCGCGCCCGACCGTGCGACCTTGTGGATCGCGCTCGCCGGAATCGCGCTCGTCCTGCTCGGCCTCGGGCTGGCGCCCGCTTTCCCGATCAACAAGAAAATCTGGACGAGCAGCTACGTCCTCCTCTCAACCGGCCTCTCCGCCACTCTCTTCGCCGGTTGCGTCGTCGCGACTCGCAGCGACGCCATCCGCCGCGCGTTGCGGCCGTTCGACGTCTTCGGGATGAACGCGATCCTCGCCTATGTCGTCTCGTTGCTGATCGGTCTGGCGGGAATGCGCCTGGGCTTTCAGGCCGCCTGCTTCGCCGCGATCGACGAACTGCTCCACGCCCCCTACCTTTCCTCCTTCCTCTATGCGCTTGCCGTGCTGCTGATCGTCCTGGCGCTGCTTTTCCCGCTGCATCGTCGCGGCGTACATCTCCGCCTGTAACCGGGCGCCGCCTTCCGCTAAGGGCCGAGCCATGACCCGCGTCGACGATCTGCTGAAGCCCGACAAGGGCGAGAAGGCCATCGACCTTCATCTGGTCGACAAGAAGGGCTTCGACGCCTGGCTGAAGGCGCTGCCCGGGCGCATGCGCGGCGCCCTCCAGGCGCAGGGGTTCAAGGGCGAAGGCTATCAGCTCGCCATTCTGCCCGGCGAGCGCGACGAATGGTCGGCGGTGCTCGGAGTCGCCAACATCGACGAGCTCAGCCCCTGGTGCCTCGCCAAGGCGGCGGACACGCTGCCCGAAGGCACTTACCGCGTCGCTGGTCGTGGGCCCGGGCCCGCGGTGCTCGGCTGGCTGCTCGGCCAATACCGGTTCTATCGCTACAAGAAGGACAAGAACCCGACCGGCCCGCGCGTTTTGCTGACCGACGAGCCCGCGCGGATCGACGAGGCCGTGCTCGCGGCGCAGGCTACATTCCTCGTCCGCGACCTGGTCAACATTCCTGCCGGCGACCTCGGCCCGGCCGAGCTGGAAGCCGCCGCTCTGGCCCTTGCCGACGAGAGCGGGGCGAAGGTCACCGTCACCCGCGATCATGCGCTGGCGGAGGGCTATCCGATGATCGCCGCGGTCGGCGCTGCCGCCGCGCCGGGGCGCGAGCCGCGCCTGATCGAGCTCGAATGGGGCGATCAACGCCACCCGCGGATTGCCATCGTCGGCAAGGGCGTCTGCTTCGATTCCGGCGGGCTCGACCTCAAGCCCTCTTCTGGCATGCGCCTGATGAAGAAAGACATGGGCGGCGCCGCGCACGCGCTGGCACTGGCGCGGATGGTGATCGCGGGCCGGCTTTCGGTGCGCCTCCATTTGCTAATCCCCGCGGTCGAGAATGCAGTTTCGGCCGCGGCCTTCCGGCCCGGCGACATCCTCAGGAGCCGCAAGGGCCTCACCGTCGAGATCGGCAACACCGATGCGGAAGGGCGCCTGATTCTCGGCGACGCGCTGGCCAAGGCCGTCGAGGCCAGCCCCGAGCTGATCCTCGATTTCGCGACCCTGACCGGAGCGGCGCGGGTGGCGCTGGGGCCGGACCTGCCGGCCGCCTTCGTCAACGACGAGGCGCTCGCCGCCGAGCTGCTCGCCTGCGGCCAGGACGTGTCCGACCCGGTCTGGCGGATGCCTTTGTGGAAGCCCTATGACGAGATGCTTTCCTCGGACGTGGCCGATCTCGGCAACATGGCCGACGCGCCGATGGCGGGGGCGGTGACGGCCGCGCTCTTCCTCCAGCGCTTCGTCCCGGAAGGCACACCATGGGCCCATCTCGACACCTTCGCCTGGCGCCCCGCGGCCAAGCCGGGCCGGCCCAAGGGGGGCGACGCGCTGGGCCTGCGCGCCGCCTGGGAAGTGCTGCGCCGGCGCTACGGGCGGTAACGTTTCGCCGCCGAATCGGCTCGCTCCCCCGACAATTGGGGAAACGAAACGGTCGCTGGGCGGTTGTTACGCTCGAACAGCCTTACCCTCTTATCGATTCGGAGCAGGAAAGTGGCCGACCAAGCCCTGCGAAGCTGGATGCACACACTGATCAACTATGTGCGTTCAGGGCAGCCCGATCTCACCAACCGCCAGATGGCCTTGATGATGCTCGTCTATCTCACGCCCGGTCCGCACACCGTGCGCGGGCTGGCGCAGATGCTGAGCGTATCGAAGCCGGTCATCACACGCGCCTTGAACACGCTTGGCGCGCTCGGCTATCTGCGCCGCGTTCGCGACGAGAGCGACAGACGCAATGTCTTCGTCGCGAAGACCAGCACGGGACAGGAATTTCTTGAAGGCTTCAACCGCAATCTCGAGCATTTGGGGAACGACCGCAGGGCGCCCCGGGAGCCCGGACTCCTCCTCCAGCACGGATGAAGTCTTCCGCCTCGACGGCCCCTCGCGGCCGATCGACGCGCGGATCCACGCCTGGCGCAGCGACCTGGCCGACGTCGCGCTGGCGGGCCGAGTCTTCGCCCCCCATTACGCCCGCCCGCTGGTGCGCGCCTGCGGCTCGCATGCGGCGTCCGTCTGGCCCGGCCCGCTGGGGCAGGGCGAGCCGATCAGCGAGCTGCTGCCCGGCGAGGAATTCGCCGTGCTCGAATATGCCGGCGGCCGGGCCTGGGGATTCTGCAAGGCCGATCATGCCGTCGGCTATGTCGAGGCGATCGCGCTGACCGCGACGATCGAGCCGACCCATATCGTCTGCGAGAAGAATGCGCCGGTCGCCGCCGACGAGCGGGTGACCTCGCCGGTGATTGCGCACCTGCCGATGGGCGCGCGCGTCCACGGCCATCCCTGCGGTGCCTGTCTCGCCACCGAATATGGCTGCGTCGCGATGAGCCACCTGCGCGCCTTCGGCGACCCCGAGCCGGATCCCCTCATCGTCGCGGAAAAACTGCTCGGCGTGCCGTTTCAGCCGGGCGGCCGCACCGAACTCGGAATCGATGCCGCAGGCTTCGTCCAGCTCGCGCTGGCGCTGTGCGGCATTCCCGCGCCGCGGATGCTCGACCAGCTGGAGACGCTCGGCGCGGCCGTGCCCGAGGGGGCCCGGGCCGAGCGCTGCGACGTCGTGCTGTTCGAGGGCGGCGCCGGGCTGATGATCGACGATCTGATGATGATTCACGCCAGCGCCGCCGCCGGCAAGGTGACGGTCGAGCCCGCGGCGCTCCATTCCGGCAAGCGGTTGCGCCGCCTCCTCTGAGCATTGCATTCCGGTTCCGAAACGAGCAGTCTCCCCGGATCGATAAGGGGAGGATCACATGAACGACACGATTGGCGCGCCAGCGCCTTCATGGCTGCGGATCGTCGCGATACTCGGTTTCTTGTGGAACCTGTTTGGCGTCTACAACTATCTGATGGCCGTGGGCGTGGTTGGCGGCGCCGACGAAGCCGCGGTGGCCGCGATGCCCGCATGGGTCACCGGCGCCTTTGCGATCGCCGTATTCGCCGGTGCGCTCGGCTGCCTCGGACTCGCCATGCTCAAGCGCTGGTCGAAGCTGCTGCTGCTGGTGTCGCTACTCGGCGTGCTCGCAATGGACCTGTGGATGTTCGTGCTCTCCGGGCTCGGATCCACCATGGCCGGTGCGGAGATGGGCGTTACCATCGCCGTGCTCGTCGTCGCGGTGCTGCTGGCCTGGCTGGCGCACGACGCGGCCAAGAAGGGCTGGCTGAGCTAGAGGCCTACATCTCGCCGCGGGCGCGGCGAAGGGCGTACCAGCGCGCGACGTTGGCCTGGTGCTGGGCCAGCGTATCGGCGAAGACGTGCCCGCCCGTCCCGTCGGCGACGAAGTAGAGCGCGTTGGTCGGCGCCGGGTTGAGCACGGCGGCGATCGATTCCCGGCCGGGATTGGCGATCGGGCCGATCGGCAGGCCTGCGGACGCGTAGGTGTTGTACCCGTTGTTCGCCCTCAGCTCGGATTGCAGGATCCGCCGTCCGAGCGGCCGGCCGCGGGTGACCGGATAGATCACGGTGGGATCGGCCTGGAGCGGCATGCCGCGGCGCAGGCGGTTGGAATAGACTCCGGCGATCAGTCGGCGTTCGGAGGGCTTGCCGGTCTCTTTCTCGACGATGGAGGCCAGAATGATCGCCGCCGCCGGGCTCATCACGGCCGAGCTGGGGCGCCGCGCCGCCCAGAGCCGGTCGAGTTCGCGCCGCATCGCCCCCTGCATCCGCGCGAGCACCGCGGCCCGGCTCTCGCCGCGCCGGTAATTGTAGGTGTTCGGCAGCACCGAGCCCTCGATCGGAACCTCGATCGCGCCCGTGAGATAGGGCACGCGCATCAGTCGCTCGTGCACAAGCACCGAAGGCATCCCCTCGGGAATGGTCACCATTCGCTGCACCGGGCGGCCGAACTGGAGGTGATTGAGAACGCCCGCCGCGCTCATCCCAGGCGGCAGCAGGAATTCGCCGGCCTGAACCGGTGCGTGCGCTCCGAACAGGCGGGCGAAGCCACGGAAGGTCGTTGCGTTGCCGCGGATCGCGCCGGCGGCCTCGAGCTGCCCCGCCACCTTGGCGACGCTCGAGCCCTGGTCGACGATGATCGTCACCGGCGCGGAGGTCGGTCCCGGCCCGGCCCAGAGCAGCCACATCGCCGTCCCGCCGGCGATGATCAGCAGCGCCGGAACGAACAGCAGCAACAGGAGACGGCGCTTCACCCGAATGTGCCTAGATCGCCTTCATCACCAGGCTGGCATTGGTCCCGCCGAAGCCGAAGCTGTTGTTGAGCACGGCCTTCACCTCGCGCTGGCGCGCCTTGTGCGGCACGAGATCGACGCCTTCGGTGCCTTCGTCGGGATTGTCGAGATTGAGCGTCGGCGGCACGATCTGGTCGCGGATCGCGAGGATGCAGAAGATCGCCTCGACCGCCCCGGCGCCGCCCAGCAAATGGCCGATGGCCGATTTGGTCGAGCTCATCGACACCTTGCCGATCGCGTTGCCGAACAAGCGCTTCACCGCGCTCAGCTCGATCGTGTCGGCCATGGTCGAGGTGCCGTGCGCGTTGATATAGTCGATGTCGCTCGGCGTCATGTCGGCTTTCTTGAGCGCCATCTCCATCGACCGGTAGGCACCTGAGCCCTCCGGATGCGGCGCGGTGACGTGGTGGGCGTCGCCCGACAGGCCATAGCCGACCACCTCGGCATAGATTTTCGCGCCGCGCGCCTTGGCATGCTCATATTCCTCGAGCACGACGACTCCGGCGCCCTCGCCCATGACGAAGCCGTCGCGGTCCTTGTCGTAGGGCCGGCTCGCCTGCTCGGGCCGGTCGTTATAGGTCATGTTGAGCGCGCGGGCCTGGGCGAAGCCGGCGATGCCGATCGGGCAGATGGTCGCTTCCGCGCCGCCGGCGAGCATGATGTCGGCATCGTCGTCGCGGATCATCCGCGCCGCGTCGCCGATCGAATGCGCGCCGGTCGAGCAGGCGGTGACCACCGCGTGGTTCGGCCCCATCAGACCGTATTTGATGCTTACCTGGCCCGAGATCAGGTTGATCAGCCGCCCGTGGACGAAGTGCGGGGAGACTCGCCCCGGCCCCTTCTCGGCGAGCAGCAGGCTCTCGCTCTCGATGCCCGGCAGGCCGCCGATTCCGGAGCCGATCGACACGCCTGCGCGCAGCCGCGTCGCCTCGTCCATCTCGGTCAGGCCCGCATCCTCGAGCGCCTGCCCGGCGGCGTCGAGGCCGTAGATGATGAACGGATCGACCTGGCGCTGGATCTTGTGATCGACCCTTTTGCCGGGATCGAAGCCATATTCGTGATCGGCCGGCTTCACTTCGCAGGCGATCGTGCATTTCTGGTCGCTGGCGTCGAATTTGGTGATCGGCCCGGCGCCGCTCTTTCCGGCGATCAGGTTCCTCCAGCTCGTTTCCACGTCGCCGCCGAGCGGCGTGACGAGACCCAGACCTGTGACGACGACGCGGCGCATGCGGTGATACTCCTTCAAGACAGAAACGGCCCCCCGACCGGAGACGGGGAGCCGTTCTAAGACAAAGCGGCTCGCTTTCCGCCGGCCGGCGGACGCGTCCCCTTGGGGTCAGGCCTTGTTCTGGTCGATATAGTCGATCGCGTCCTTCACGGTCGTGATCTTCTCGGCGGCGTCGTCCGGGATCTCGACCCCGAATTCCTCTTCGAACGCCATGACCAGCTCGACGATGTCGAGGCTGTCGGCGCCCAGATCGTCGATGAAGCTCGCTTCCTCGGTGACCTTGTCCGCTTCGACGCCCAGATGCTCGACGACGATCTTCTTAACGCGGTCGGAAGTCTCGCTCATAATCCACCTTTCCCTAGCGGTGTTTCTTCGTTGGCTCCGCCCTAGCCGCATGGCCCGGCAAAAGGCAAGTGGCGAGGCGGGATCATCTGCGCCGCGCGAAGGCAAGCTTCAACCTTTTCATGGTTCACCAAGTCTTTACGGCGCCGTGCGATGAGGCGGCGATGGAGCCGAGCCCTCCCCTTCCGTCCCCGCTGGGCGGCGACGATGCCGCGTGGCTGCTCGTCGCCGGGCTGATGGCTCCGATCCTCGCGCTGGAGCTGTACGATCCTTTCCGCCTTCACTGGAACAGCCTGCTGCTTCCGGGCGCCTTCGTCGCCGTGCTCGCCGCGGCGGCCTTCGTCTACCGCCACCGGCGTCCCGACGAGAAGATCGTCGCGATGGTCGTCGCCCTCCAGCAGCTCGTCCTGTTCACCTGCCTCGGTATCCTCCTTTCCTACATGGTCGCGGCGCGGGGCGGCGCCTATTGGGACGCGCGCTTCCAGGCGTGGGATTCGACGCTCGGGCTCGACTGGCGCGCCTATCTCGACTTCGTTGACGCGCGCCCGCTGCTCGGCCGGGTCTACAGCCTCGCTTATGCCAGCCTGATGCCGCAGATGATCGCGGTGATCCTCGCCCTCGGCTTTGCCGGCCGCCTGCTCGCGCTTCGCACTGTGGCGCTGGCCGCGATCATTTCCGGTACCGCGACCATCCTGCTCTCGGGGGTGATGCCCGGGGTTGCCAATTTCGTCTATCTGGGGCTGGGACCGCAGGATTATCCGAACCTGCATCCGGCGGCCGCCTTCGTCCATGTCGGTGACCTGACGGCGCTCAGGGACGGGACTTTGCGCACCGTCTCGCTCGAGTCGATGCAGGGCATCATCACCTTTCCCAGCTATCACGCGGCGTTGGCGACCGTCTTCGCCTGGGGATTCTGGCGCTCGCCTGGCTGGGTCCGCTGGCCGGGCCTCGCTCTCGCGGCGCTGACCCTGCTGTCGACTCCGATCGACGGCGGCCATTATTTCGTCGACACATTTGCGGGCATCGCGCTCGGAGCCCTGGGCCTCGCCGCCGCGCCCTTCCTGGCGCGCTTCGAGCTGCCCCGCTGGAACCGAGCGCCCCGGCTCAGAACATCGCCATCCCGCCATTGACGTGAAGCGTCTGGCCGGTGACGTAGCCGGCCTCGCGGCTGGCGAGATAGACCGCGGCCGCCGCGATATCCTCGCCCTTGCCGAGATCGCCGAGCGGGATGCGCCCGAGCAGCGCCTCTTTCTGCGCGTCCGGCAGGACGTCGGTCATCGCCGAGCGGATGAAGCCCGGCGCGATGCAATTGACCGTGATGTTCCGGCTCGCGACCTCCTGCGCCAGCGCCTTGGACATGCCGATCAGCCCCGCCTTGGACGCGGCATAATTGGCCTGGCCCGGATTGCCGGTCACGCCCACGACGGAAGTCACCGAGATGATCCGCCCGAAGCGGGCGCGCATCATCGGCTTCAGCGCCGCGCGGGCGAGGCGGAAGGCAGCCTCGAGGTTGATCCGGATGACGTCGGACCATTCCTCATCCTTCATCCGCATCGCGAGGTTGTCGCGCGTCACGCCGGCATTGTTGACGAGGATGTCGAGTTGCCCGAGCGCCTCGACCGCCTGCGGCACCAGCGCATCGACCGCGGCGCCGTCGCCAAGGTTGCAGGCAAGCGCGACATGGTCGCCGCCGAGCTCCGCACGAAACGCCTCGAGCTTGTCGACGTTCGACCCCGAAACCGCCAGCCGAGCCCCCTGCGCCGCCAGGCCCTTGGCGACCGCCGAGCCGATCCCGCCCGAAGCGCCGGTAACGAGGGCGGTCATTCCTGTGAGGTCGAACATGATTATCTCCGTCATTTCACGAAGGTGGTCGAAAGGATGGAGCCGTCCTCGAGGCTCAGCTCGCAGAGAAAACCGCCAAAACTGTTGGCGAGAATGCGACCATCGTCAAATCTCACCGCGACCCACTTGTCCAAGGTCTGGACCTCGGCCGCATCCCACTTCTTCATTCCAGAGGCATCCATTAGGCCGAGATTGGTCTCGCTTGATTCGACTTTGCTATAGTCTCGAAGCCACAATGTTCCTGCATCGTCAGGAAGCTCAAGCGCGCCCGCGATGACAACTTCCGCGGCCACGTCAGATATCCTTCACCAGCGCGTCGATGTCCTCCATCGAGATCACGCTCGTCACATTGGCGTCCGGGGCGATGCGCTTGACCATCGGGCCCAGCACCTTGCCGCCGAACTCGACGAAATGGATCACGCCCGCCGCGGCCATGTTGGCAACGCTTTCGCGCCAGCGCACGCGGCCGGTAACCTGCTCGACCAGCAGCTCGCGGATCGTGTCGGGGCTGTCGACCGGCGAGGCGGTGACGTTGGCGTAGAGCGAGACGGCCGGCGGCTCCATGCCCGCGCCGGCGAGCGCCTCGGCCATCGCGTCGGCCGCGGGCTGCATCAGAGCGCAATGGAAAGGCGCCGAGACGGGCAGCAGGATCGCGCGCTTGGCGCCCATCTCCTTGGCGATCTCCAGCGCCCGCTCGACCGCCGCCCGGTGGCCGGAGATGACGACCTGTGACGGATCGTTGTCGTTGGCGACCGTGCAGACCTCGCCCTGCGCCGCCGCCTCGCAGATGCGCTGGCCGAGGCCGAGATCGGCGCCGAGCAAGGCGGCCATCGCCCCCTGCCCCACCGGCACCGCCGCCTGCATCGCCTGGCCGCGGACCTTGAGCAGGCGCGCGGTGGTCGCGAGATCGAAGGTCCCGCCGGCACAGAGCGCCGAATATTCACCGAGAGAGTGCCCGGCGACGAAATCGGCCTTGTCCTGAAGGTCGATGCCCGAGGCTCGCAGCGTGGCGATGGCATTGGCCATGATCGCCGGCTGGGCATTCTCGGTCAGGGTGAGGTCGTCCGCCGGCCCCTCGGCCATCAGCCGCGAGAGGTTCTGCCCGAGCGCCTCGTCCACCTCCTCGAACACCGAGCGCGCCTCGCGGCTCGCGCCGGCCAGCGCGACGCCCATGCCGACCGCCTGGCTGCCCTGCCCCGGGAAAATGAAAGCGCGCATGGATACTCTCCTTTTCGAGCGGGCTGGTTAGGCAGCCGCCCGCGCTCGCGCAAGCGTCTCAGCGCCGGGTCGCGAACCAGATGACGTGGCGCGGCCCCTTGCCGTTGGCCCGTGCGCGCACCGCCACCTCCTCGACCGCGAAGCCCGAGCCGCCGAGCCTTCTCGCGAAGGCCTTGTCCGGCGCCGCCGACCAGATGGCGAGGATTCCCCCGGGCTTGAGCGCCGCCCGCGCCGCCGCCAGCCCCGCGCCCGAATAGAGGCCGTCATTGCCGGGCCGGGTGAGGCCGTCCGGGCCGTTGTCCACGTCGAGCAGGATCGCGTCATAGGCCGCCCGGCCCGCGCCGATCTCGGCGGCGACGTCGCCCTCGATCAGCCGGACGCGCGGATCGTCGAGGCAGCCCGCCGTCAATTCGGCCATCGGCCCGCGCGCCCAGCGGAGGATCGCCGGCACCAGCTCGACCACGACCACGCCCGCATCGCGCCCCAAGGCCGCCAGCGCCGCGCGCAGGGTGAAGCCCATGCCGTAGCCGCCGATCAGCAGCCGCGGCGCGCGCCGCCCGGCAAGCCGCGCGCAGGTCATCTCTGCGAGCGCCTCTTCCGATCCGCTCATCCGGCTGTTCATCAGCTCGTTGCGGTCGAGCACGATCATATGGTCCGCGCCGCGCCGGAACAGCCGCAGCTGGTCTCCGCCGGGCACATCGGCCGTGTCGATCAGTTCGCGCGGGATCATCGTGGGCTCCCTCGGCGGAGCGCCCGCTTTTGTCGAGTCCCTTGCGGGCGTCCCCACGGGGGTTGCTTTTTTTCCTCTTCTCCGCCACATGGCCGCCGTCCGGGGCGAAGGCCGTGCCTTTAGCCCCGTTCAGCTTTTTAGACGACAGCCGGAGGGGCGTCCGCATTGGGCGGCGTCAGCGATCGGCCAAAAGAAGGAATGCGTGAACATGGCTCTCTACGAGCATGTGTTTCTCGCGCGTCAGGATCTGGCCCAGGCCCAGGTCGACGCGCTGGCGGAAACCGCCACCAAGATCATCGAGGACAATGGGGGCAAGGTCGTCAAGACCGAGACCTGGGGTCTTCGCAACATCGCCTACCGCATCGCCAAGAACCGCAAGGCGCACTACGTCGCCCTCGATTTCGAGGCGCCGTCGAACGTCGTCGCCGAGCTCGAGCGCCAGACCCAGATCAACGAGGACGTGATCCGCTACCTCACGATCAAGGTCGACGAGCACGAGGCCGGCCCGAGCGCGATGATGCGCCGCGGCGACCGCGACAAGCGCGACCGCGACGGCGAGCGCGGCGATCGTGGCGACCGCGGTGACCGCTTCGGCGGCGACCGCGACCGTGGCGACCGCGGCCCGCGCCGCAGCCGCGACGAAATCGAAGCTTAAGGAGGCACTGACCGATGGCACGCCCATTTTTCCGCCGCCGCAAGTCCTGCCCCTTCTCCGGCAAGGATGCGCCGCGCATCGACTACAAAGACGTTCGCCTGATGCAGGGCTTCGTCTCCGAGCGGGGCAAGATCGTCCCGAGCCGCATCACCGCGGTCTCCACCAAGAAGCAGCGCGAGCTGGCCAAGGCGATCAAGCGCGCCCGCCATCTCGGCCTGCTTCCCTATGTCGTGAAATAAGGAGCTCGGACGATGGAAGTCATTCTGCTCGAGCGCATCGAGAAGCTTGGTGTGATCGGCGACGTGGTGAAGGTGAAGAACGGCTATGCCCGCAACTTCCTCCTTCCCCGCGGCAAGGCCCTTCGCGCCAACGACAGCAACCGCAAGGTCTTCGAAGCCAATCGCGAGAAGATCGAAGCGACCAACGCGGAGCGCCGCGGCCACGCCGAGGCGGACGCCGCCAAGATCGACGGCGCCAAGATCCAGCTGATCCGGCAGGCGTCCAACGCCGGCCAGCTCTACGGATCGGTCAGCGCGCGCGATCTCGCCGAGGCGCTTGAGGCCCAGGGCCACAAGATCGCCAAGAACCAGATCGTTCTCGACAAGCCGATCAAGGCGATCGGCCTGCAGGACGTGAAGATCGCGCTTCACCCCGAAGTGTCGGTGACGATCAGCGTCAACGTCGCCCGCTCGCCCGAAGAGGCCGAGCTCCAGGCGGCCGGCAAGGACGTGATGGCCGAGATGTTCGAAAAGGACGTCTCGGGCTTCATCGAGGAGCGCGACGAGTCGCTCGAGCCGGGCGAGATCGCTCCGGAAGCCGGCGAAGCGCCGGCCGCCGAAGCGGCTCCGGCCGACGAAGCGGCTGCCGAGGAGGCTCCCGCCGCGGACGCCCCCGAGGCCGAGACCGGCGAGACGACCGAAGAGGCCTGAGCCCCTTCGCAACCAGGAACGAGGCCGCCCGCTCATCCGAGCCGGCGGCCTTTTTCTTGGAACGCCCCAATCGCGCAGCATCCCGTTCGGGCTGAGCTTGTCTAAGCCCTTCCCTTCTCTTAGGCCGCAAGAAGGAGGGCCCTTCGACGGGCTCAGGGCGAACGGAGCGGGTTCGAACCGGTGAGCGATCTTACGACCCCCGAATGGCTGCCGTTCGAGCTCGATCTGGCCACCGATCGCGTCGCCCTGCTTCGGATGAGCGAGGCCGACTACAAGGCGGCGAGCTTCCTCGACCAGCGCGTGCTCCGGCCCGACAGCGAGATCCGCCAAACCGCCTGGTCAGCGCTTCGCATGCCCGCCGATTCCCGGCGCGACGCGGGCTGGATCTTCCACATCGGCAATGTCGGCTCGACCCTGATCTCGCGCCTGCTCGGCGAATTGCCCGGCGTGCTGGCGCTGCGCGAGCCGCTGGCACTGCGAAACTTCGCCACAGCGCCGCCCGCCGAGGCGGATTTCGACGCTCTGGTCGCTTTGCTATCGCGCACGTTTCGCCAGGAGCAGCGCGCCAACGTCAAGGCAACCAGCTTCACCAGCGAGATCGCGCCGCGCCTCGTCGCGCCGGGCGCGCGGGCGCTGTTCCTCTACGCCGCGCCCGAGCGTTATCTCGAGAACATCCTCGCCGGCGAGAACAGCTGGCAGACGCTTGCGGCGCTGAGCCCGATTCGCCTCGCCCGCCTGCAAAGCCGCTGCCCCGGCCTCGTCGCGGACCTCGGAGCGATGCACGACGGGCTCAAGGCCGCGCTCGGCTGGGCCTGCGAGATGACCTCGCTCGAGCAGGCCGCAGAAGCGCTACCCGAGGGCAGCGTGATGTGGCTGGATTTCGACCTTTTCCTCGCCGATCCCGTCCGCCATTTCCTCATGCTCGCCGCCCATTTCGGCCAAGACGTCGATGCCGCCGCCGCGGCAGCGATCTGCGACGGTCCCCTGATGCGCCGCTACTCGAAGGCGCTGGAATATGATTATTCGCCGGAGCTCCGCCGCCAGATCCTCGCCGAGGCCCGCGCGCGCCACGCCGCGCCGATCCGCGACGCCCTGCACTGGCTCGCCGCCCTCGAAAGCCGCCATCCCGCCGCCGCGCGGGCGATTCGCCGGGCGCGGGAGGGCTGACCAAACTTACGTCGTCCCGTCGCGCCCTCAATGATAGATAACGGGGGTCCGCCACATCCGCACTTGCGCGAGCCTGCCCCGGGAAGACACCAGGGTCACAAACCAGGAATGGCCGCTTCGCCCCGACATCCCGAACCGAATCGTCGGCGTCCCCGGCGGATCGACGGCGGCTGCAGCCGCTTGTCCGCCGGACTGCGGTCCCGAGCCATTGCCTCCGTTCGGAACCCGATAGGCGCTGCTGCCGAAATCGACGCCGAACATCGCATCCAGTGGAAGGGCCGCCATAGCTGCCCTGGGATTGCCGCACGAACCGTCCTCAGCGCGGCACTGCAGCTCGAACCGAAGTGGCGAGCGGCCGGCCGCGGCGGCCATCGCGGCCGTCAGCAGGTTGACGGCGGCCATGGTCTCCTCCGGTCCGTCGGATCGCCCGGTGGCGAAGGCGGTAACCCGTCCGCAGCGCTCCGGAGTGGCGCGATCGGGATAAGTCGATGCGAAGCCGTCGCTCGACATCACGGGCTGCGCCGACACGTCCGGATCGGAATCCACATAGCCGCCCGGTCCGCTGGTCATGAAATAGGTGCTGTGCGTCCGGCGCCGGCACAGCATCGGCCCGACAGGCTCGGGCCTTTGCCAGAGATGGACGACGAACACCGGAGACGGTGATCTCCCGCGGCTGATCGTTCCGTCGATCACCTGGGCCGCCGCGCCTGCCGGCAAGAGAAGGCGCGCGAGCTGGAGGGGAGCCATGCCTTCAAGTTGCGAGGCCGGCATCGAAGACGGCAGCGCCTGGATCGGCGCTACCGACAGTGCAACGGCGATCGCAAGCATCGACCGAGCTTAGCACTGGCCCTGCGCCGCGAAAACCTTTCCTTTTTCGCGCCGCCACGGCAGGACTGTTCCATGTTCAAGGAAATCCCCGATCTCCTCGCTCCGGCCCAGGTCGCCGAGCTGTCCCGGATCGCGGCTTCGGGGCAGTTCGTCGACGGGCGTATCTCCAATCCGCATTCGACGGTGAAGAACAACCTGCAGCTGAACGACGAGAAAGCCTACCAGGCTTCCTCGCAGCTGATGCTTCAGGCGATGATGGCGCACGAGGATTTCCGCAACTTCGCCTTCCCGGTGGCGATCCTGCCCCCGCTGATGTGCCGATACACGCCGGGCATGAATTACGGCGCCCATGCCGACGCCGCCTTCCTCCAGCTCGGCCCGCACCCGCTCCGATCCGACCTCAGCTGCACGATCTTCCTCGGCGATCCGGCGAGCTATGACGGCGGCGCGCTGACCATCCATCTCGGCTCGCGCAGCGTCTCGTTCCGCGGCAGGCCGGGCAGCGCGATCGTCTACCCGTCGGACAAGCTGCACGAGGTCGAGCCGGTGACGCGGGGCGAACGCTTCGTCGCCATCACCTTCATCCAAAGCCGGATCGCCGACCCGCTGCTGCGCGAGACCCTCTACGAGCTGAACGAGGTCGCCGCGCTCGAAGGGCTCAAGATGGACAAGGACAATTTCACCCGGCTCCAGCTGATCCAGGCGAATTTGCTCCGCCGCTGGGGCGACACGCCCTAGCGGATCTCGGCCAGCTCCACGCCCTTCGTCTCGCGCGCCAGCAGCGCTGTCACGCCGCTGATCGCGCAGGCGGTGCCGACGTAGAGTGCGACCGGCAGCGCCGAATTGTAGCTCTTGTAGAGCCACAAGGCGACGATCGGCGCCAGCGAGCCGGCGAAGATCGCGGTCAGCTGGTAGGCGATCGAGGCGCCCGAATAGCGGATCCGGGTCGGGAACAATTCGGCGATCATCGCCGCCTGCGGCCCGTACATCGCGCCGTGGAGCACGAGGCCGACGACGAGCGCGAGGACGATTTTCGCCGGCTCCCCGCTCGCCAGCAGCGGGAACAAAGCGAAGCTCCACGCGGCGAGGCCGAGACCGCCGAAGGCGTAGACCGCTCGCCGCCCGATCCGGTCGGACAAGGCCGCGAACAACGGGATGGCGAAGAACTGGACCGCCGCCCCGATCAGCAGCGCGTTGAGCGCCAGCGCCCGGCTCTCGGCGGAAATCTCGACGAGGAAGGTCAGCGAGAAGGCGGTGAGGATGTAATAGGAGATGTTCTCGCCGACCCTCAGCCCCGCGCCGAGCAGGACGGCCTTGGGCCGCTCGCGGAAGACCTCGATCGCCGGCGGATGCGGCGCGGCTTCGGCTTCCTCCAGCGCCGCCTCGAACAGCCGGCTCTCGGCGACGCGATTGCGGATGTACCAGCCGACCGCGACGAGGACGACCGAGGCGAGGAAGGGAATGCGCCAGCCCCAGGCGAGGAAGTCCGCCTCGCTCAGCGTCGCGTTGATTGCGGCGAGCATGCCCGCCGAGAGCAGGAAGCCCGCCGCGACTCCGGCCTGCGGCCAGCTCGCCCAAAAGCCGCGCCGCGCGGCGTCGCCATGCTCGGCGGCCATCAGCACGGCCCCGCCCCATTCGCCGCCGACCGCGAAGCCCTGCGCCAGGCGCAGCGCGATCAAGGCCGCCGGCGCCCAGATGCCGATCTCGGCATAGGTCGGCAGCAGGCCGATCAGGACCGTCGCAGCGCCCATCAGGATGAGACTCAGCATCAGGAGGCGCTTGCGCCCGATCCGGTCGCCAAAATGGCCGAAGACGATCCCGCCGAGCGGTCGCGCGACGAAGCCGAGCGCGTAGGTGGCGAAGGCCAGCAGCGTGCCGGTCAGCGGATCGTACTGGGGGAAGAACAGGTGGCTGAAAACCAAGGCCGCGGCGGAATTGTAGAGGAAGAAATCATACCATTCGATGGTCGTGCCGATCATGCTCGCCATCACCACGCGCCTGAGCGGCGTCGTCTCTTCCCTCGCCAAGGTCACTCCCCTTCAGGTTCCGCAGCGCCAGGCGCCGTCCAGCCTCATGTCCGCGTTCGCGCGCCGGTTGGTGATGA
>DASQJU010000063.1:0-8012 GCA_035630915.1 Allosphingosinicella sp. | reverse complement strand
AGGCGAGCTGATCGAGCGCCAACATTGCGGCGCGGTCATAGGCGCAAGGGTTCTGCGCAGTCGTAACCAAGACCGCTACGAATGGAGCCAAGAACATGGCCCTCGATTTATCAGACTAGACGTTGAAGCGGAACAAGAGGACGTCGCCGTCCTGGACGACGTATTCCTTGCCCTCGGCGCGCATCTTGCCCTTGTCCTTGGCGCCCTGCTCGCCGCCGCAGGCGATGAAATCCTCGTAGGCGATGGTCTCGGCGCGGATGAAGCCGCGCTCGAAGTCCGAGTGGATGACTCCGGCCGCCTCGGGCGCCTTCGACCCCTTCTCCACCGTCCAGGCGCGCGCTTCCTTGGGGCCGGCGGTGAAGAAGGTGATGAGGTGCAGGAGGTCGTAGCCGGCGCGGATGATCTGGCTGAGGCCGGTCTCGGAGAGACCGAGGTCGGAGAGGAACTCGACGCGGTCCTCGGCCGGCATCGTGGCGATCTCGGCCTCGATCGCGGCGGAGATGATGACGGCCTTGGCGCCTTCGGCCTCCGCCTTGGCGAAGACCGCCTGGCTGTGCGCATTGCCGGCGACGGCGTCGCTCTCGTCGACGTTGCAGACGTAGAGGATCGGCTTGGCGGTCAAAAGCTGCGCGCGCTCCAGCGCCAACTTCTCCTCGTGGTCCTTCGGCTCGACGAAGCGCGCGGGCTTGGAATCGCGCAGCAGCTCGAGCGCCTGGCCGAGCACGCTCGCCTGGATCTTCGCATCCGTGTCACCCTGCTGCGCCTTCTTGACGAGCGCGGGGACGCGCTTCTCGAGGCTTTCGAGGTCGGCGAGCATCAGCTCGGTCTCGACCGTCTCGGCGTCCGCGACCGGATCGACGCGGCCCTCGACATGGGTCACGTCGCCGCCCTCGAAGCAGCGCAGCACATGGACGATCGCGTCGACCTCGCGGATGTTGCCGAGGAACTGGTTGCCGAGGCCCTCGCCGGTCGAGGCGCCGCGCACGAGGCCGGCAATGTCGACGAATTCGAGCTGGGTCTCGATCTCCTGCGCCGACTTGGCGATCTCCCGGATGCGGTCGAGCCGCGGATCGGGCACGGCGACCCGGCCGACGTTCGGCTCGATCGTGCAGAACGGATAATTGGCCGCCTGCGCCGCCGCCGTCTCGGTCAGCGCGTTGAACAAGGTGGACTTGCCGACATTCGGCAGCCCGACGATTCCGCAACGAAAGCCCATGTGAATTCCCGGTGATGTGAAGGGAGCGGGGCAGAGCCCGCGCGTCGGAGGGTCCGTTAGACGTTGCGCCCGCCGATTGCCAGTCTATCGTCCGGGCCCATGAAGCTCCGTCTCGCTGTCCTGCTTCTCGCAGCCGCCGCCACGCCCGCATTCGCCGTCGATCCGCCGCCGCCGGTGCTGGCGGGGACGATCGCGCAGGAGGGTCTGCTTCCGGTCCATGTCGACCGGCGGGGAGGGCGCATCCTGCTCTCGCTCCCGGCGCCCGACGCCGACGGGATTTCGGGCCGTTTCATCTACGTCGCCGCGCTCGAATCCGGCCTCGGCTCGGCCTCGCTCGGGCTCGACCGGGCGATGAGCAGCGGCTCGCGGCTGCTCGTCTTCCGCCGCGTCGGGCGCAAGATCGTCGCCGAGATCGAGAATCCCCGCTTCCGCACGTCCGGCGCCGGGGCTGACGAGCAGGCGGGCGTGCGCCGCAGCTTCGCTTATTCGACGATCTGGATGGGCGACATCGCCGGCGAGCAGCCCGACGGGCGCCTGCTGGTAGACGTCGCGCCATTCCTCGCGCGCGACGATCTCAACCTCGCCCGGGCGCTGCGCGAGCAGGAGAATGGCGACTATCGGCTCGCCGCGGAGCTCAGCACCGCCGATCCGAACATGGTGCGCGTCTTTCCGCGCAATATCGAGCTGCAGGCGCGGCTGACCTTCGTCGGCGCGCGGCCCGGGCCCGAAGTGAACAACATTGCCCCGGTCAGCGGCAATGTCAGCTTCATCGTCCGCCACTCGCTGATCGCGCTGCCTGAAGCCGGCTACGTGCCGCGCCGCTTCGATCCGCGCGCCGGCAGCTTCGGCACCCAGGTCGTGGATTTCGGCGCCCCGCTCGGGCGGCCTCTGGTCTACGAGCTCGCCAACCGCTTCCGTCTCGAGCGGGCCGATCCGAACGATCCCGCCTCGCCGGTGCGCGCTCCGATCGTCTTCTACATCGACCGGGCCGCGCCCGAGCCGATCCGCTCGGCCCTTAGGGACGGCGTGCAATGGTGGGCGGACGCCTTCGCCGCCGCCGGCTGGCCGGGGGCGTTCCGCGCCGAGGTACTGCCCGAGGGCGTCGACCCGCTCGACATCCGCTACAACGTCGTCAATTGGGTCAACCGGGCGACGCGGGGGTGGTCCTACGGCCAGCCTATCGTCGATCCGCGCACCGGCGAGATCATCAAGGGCCAGGTGCTGCTCGGCTCGCTGCGCATCCGGCAGGATTTGATGATCTTCCAGGCGCTGGTCGGCGCCGGCCTCACCGGCAGCGGCGATCTAAGCGACCCGATCACCGCGGCGCTGGCCCGCATCCGCCAGCTCGGCGCGCACGAGGTCGGCCACGCGCTCGGCCTCGCCCATAATTTCGCCGGATCGATCCAGGGGCGTTACTCGGTCATGGACTATCCGGCGCCGCGGCTCCGGCTGGTCGACGGGCGGATCGACCTCGCCGATGCCTATGGCACCGGCATCGGCCGCTGGGACCGGTTCGCGGTCGACTGGCTCTACGGCGCGCGCACCGATGCCGAGGCCCAGCCGCGGATGGAGGCGGCGCTGCGCGAAGGGCTGCGCTATGTCGCCGACGAGGACGCCCGTTCGGCCGATTCCGCGCACCCGATCGGCAGCCTGTGGGACGATGCAGCCGATCCGGTCGCCGAGCTCGAGCGGATGATGGCGGTCCGCGCGGCGGCGGTGGCGCGGTTCGGTCCCGCCGCCTTGCATCCGGGTGATCCGCAATCTCAGCTGAGGCGCGCGTTCGTGCCGATCTGGCTGCTCCACCGCTACCAGGTCGAGGCTGCGGCGAAGCTGCTGGGCGGGGTAGATTTCCGCTATGCTGTCGCCGCCGACGGCCGCGGCGAGGCGAGCGCCGTCGCGCCGGCCGAGCAACGGCGCGCGCTCGACGCCTTGCTCGGGACTCTCAGCCCGGCCGCGCTCACCGTGCCGCCCGCCTTGCTCGGGCCGCTGTCGGCGGGCTGGTCGGGGGAAGGGGACCGCCAGACCGAGATCGAGGTCATCCAGACCGCCGGCGGCCCGGTGTTCGATCCGCTTGCCGCGAGCGAGACCGCGGCGATGGTGACGCTGACCGACCTGCTCGCGCCCGAGCGGCTCAACCGGCTCGAAATCCAGCATCAGGCCGATCCGGCGTCGCCCTCAGCCGAGGAGGTGATCGACCGGCTGATCGGTGTGACCTTCGCGGGCACCAATTCGGATGGTGTGCAGCGTCGCGTCGCGACCACGACCACGCTGGCGCTAGCGCGGCTTCAGCGGGACGCAGCGCTGTCACCGACGATCGCTCTCGCACTATCGGAACGCCTCAACCGCCTCGCGGCGCAACTGGTTCGTGGATCGAGCGACTGGAGCCGCGGGCTCGGCCGCCTTCTCGCCGACCGCGAGGCGCTGACCGCCGCGCTCGCCGACCAGCGCCGCCTGCCCCGCATCCCGCCCGGCATGCCGATCGGCGCCGGCGAAGAGGACTGGCCTGGCCTCTAGTTAGGGCCGCGGCAGGCGCGGGTCGGCCCGGCATTGGCGCAGGGGCCGCGGGGTTGCCGAATGGACTCGAGTCACTCTCCGGGTGCGGTGGTCGACGCTGACGCGCATGCAGGCGCAGCCATAGCCGTAATGGCCGTTCACCTCGACCCAGCCCGCGGTGGACATGTCGGGGATGTTGTCCATTCCGGGCGCCTGATAGCCGCCCTGGATGCCGAGCGTCCATTCTCCGTCGCGGTCGAACAGCCACCAATTGGCCGGTGTGGGATTTTGCAACCAGCCGCAGCGGGTTTCCACGGGGTTGGACGGGGCGGCGGCGAGCAGGGCGAGGACAGCGGCGATCATGAAGCGATCCTAATCCTGCCGCAGCCTCAGCGCCACATCGTTCATGAAGCGGGCGTCGTCGCCCTTGGCGAGCCATTCGGCCTCGGCGGCGATCGCGCCGAGCATTTCGGCAAGCGGGTCCATCTCCGCCTTGGCGTAGTTGCCGAGGACGTGCTTGGTCACCTTGTCCTTGTGGCCGGGGTGGCCGATGCCGATGCGCACCCGGCGGAAGGCGTTGCCGATATGGGCCTCGGTCGAGCGCAGGCCATTATGCCCGGCCGTGCCGCCGCCGACCTTCGCCTTCACCCGGAAGGGATCGAGATCGAGTTCGTCGTGGAAGACGGTGACGTCGGCGACATCCTTCTTGAAGAAGTCCATCGCCGCGCGAACTGCGCGGCCGCTGTCGTTCATGAAGGTGGCGGGCTTCAGCAGCAGGATGCGCTGGCCGCCGATCCGGCCCTGCTGGGTCCAGCCGGAGAAGGCTTTCTTCGGCGGATCGAAATTGTGGGTTTCGGCGATCGCGTCGATCGCCATGAAGCCGACATTGTGCCGGTGCATCGCATATTGCGCGCCAGGATTGCCGAGGCCGACCCAGATCTGCACGGGCGCGAACTCCCCCCAGTCCACCGCGTCAGGAGCGTCCGCCGGCTGGCCAAGCACCTCCACGCGCCTGGGCGTGAAGAGCGAGGCCAGCCAGCGGAACGGCAAATTATTCGGCCTCGCCGCCCTCGGCTTCGGCCTCGCCCACGGTCGGGACTTCGTCCGCGGCCGGCTCCTCGCCTTCCTCGCCGGTCGCCGCGGCGGCCGCTTCCGCGGCCTCGGACTTGGCGGCGGAGGGGGCGACGATCGTGGCGATGGTGAAGTCGCGGTCGGTGATCGCCGAAACGGTGCCCTTGGGCAAAGTAACGGCGGAGATGTGCAGCGAATCGCCGATATCCATGCCGGCGAGGCTGATCTCGATCTCCTCCGGGATTTCGGCCGCGTCGCAGACGAGCTCGAGGTCGTGGCGGACCTGGTTGAGCACGCCGCCGCGCTTGATGCCCTTCGACTCGTCTTCGTCGGTGAAGCGGATCGGCACCGCGACGGTGACCTTGGCATGCTCGCTGATGCGCAGGAAATCGACATGCAGCGGCCGGTCGGTGACCGGATGAAACTGGACGTCCTTGGGCAAAGTGCGGACCGGCGCGGCGCCGGCATCGATCATCACCACCGAGTTCATGAAGTGGCCGCCCGAAAGCGCCTTGATCAGCGCCTTTTCCTCGACGTGGATCGAGAGGGGCGATTCATTGTTGCCGTAGACGACGGCGGGGACGCGGCCTTCGCGGCGCAGCATTCGGGAGGCTCCCTTGCCAGCCCGTTCGCGCGCCTCGGCCGACAGCGTAAGCTGCTCGCTCATTGCATGTCTCCAAGTTGCTTAAAGTTGATATCCAAACGCCCGCGCTCACGCCTCCAGGGATGACCATGAACGGGGGAAGGCGCGCCCTATAGGCGAGCGCGACCGCAGAGGCAAGCTAGGGCGCGGCGGTTACATGGGGAACGCGCTCGGCGCGGAGATGATGGGCGGCCAGGACGGATTGGACGCTGTCTTCCCCGGCGAGGTGGCCGGCGCCGACTGCGATGAACACCGTGCCCGGCCGGGCCATCCGCTCCTCGATCCAGCGCGCCCAATTGGCGTTGCGCTCGGTGAAGATCAGCCGGTGAAGGGCGAGGTCGTCCGCGTCCTGCTCCTCGTTCATCAGGGCCACGAGACGCTCCACATCGCCGGTGGACCAGGCCGCAAGCATGGGCGCGAGCTTGCCGGCGATCTCCTCATGCTCCTTCAGCGTCTCCTCGAGCTGGGCCGCCTGAAGCGCTTCCGGCATGGAATCGAGCAAGCGCAGCTGGAGCTCGAAGCCTTCAAGCTCGCCGATCGGCATGTGGCGGGCACGCGCCGCCTGGGTCAGCACGGTTTCGGGGCCGGCGGCGCCGCTGATGCCGAGCTTTTGCGCGCTCAGCACGGCCAATGTCATCGACACGAACCAGGGTTCGAACCGGTCGAAAGCCGTGGCGGGAACGCCCACTGCGGTCAACGCTCGGCCGAGCTCGGCATTTTGCTCGGCGGTGAGGCGCGAGGACAAAGTGCGCCCGTTGGGATCCATCGCATAGCGCAGGATCACCGGCTGGAGCGAGGCCGGGTCCTCGGGAAGGATCGCCTCCATGACCAGTTCGTTCGACGCATCGAAGGCGGTCTTGATCTCGTCGTTGAACCAGGGCCTGCCGTCGAGCAGGTGGAAGGTGCCGAACAGGTAGATGGTCGTGTCCGCGTCGCGCACCACCCAGAGCGCCGGGTTGGCGTCCGGGAGCGGGGCGGGGGCGGCGGCGGGGGGCGCCGCCGCGAGGACGGGCGGCTGGGCACTGCCGGCCATGGGAGCCAGAGCGAGCGCCGTGGCGAACGCCAGGGTGGACCATTTCATCGTCAACTTCTCCATTTGGTTCGGGGCTTTAGCAGAAAGGAAAGGGAAGGAAACCGCGCGCCTAGACCCGCCACGCCTCGCGCGGAGTTCCATCGTCGAAAATTTCCTCGATGCGCTGGCCGAACAAGCGGGCGATTCGGAACGCGAGCGGCAAGGACGGATCGTGCTTGCCCGTCTCGATCGCGTTCACCGCTTGGCGCGAGACGTCGAGCCGCTCGGCCAGGTCCGCCTGGCTCCAGTTCCGCTCGGCGCGGAGCACCCTGAGCCGGTTGTTCATGCCCGGCTCCGAAGCCATTTGATGTGGAAGCCGACGAAGAAGGCGGT
Organism: Allosphingosinicella sp.; assembly: GCA_035630915.1. GTDB lineage: Bacteria > Pseudomonadota > Alphaproteobacteria > Sphingomonadales > Sphingomonadaceae > Allosphingosinicella. The sequence continues at coordinate 1,184 of DASQJU010000063.1, read as the reverse complement.
GATCGCGCCGATTCCCGCCCAATCCGGTGGAAAGAGCGTCTGCGGCTCGGGCGGGGCGCCGCCGGCGGCCATTTCCTGATAGAATGGCAGGAAGACGAAGCACAGGACGATCGCGGCGAAGGCCCACGAGGTCCCGGCATTCCACAATTGCTCGATATATTCGTCGCGCAGCCGCCGCCACAGGAGCAGGCAAAGGCTCACCAGCAGCATGCCGATCGCGAATCCGTGAACGAAATCGGGCCAGCGAAGGAGGAGGGCGGCGAGCAGCAGGGGCGTGCCGATCGCGCCCATGTGCGCCGCCGTCATGTAGATTGAAGAGCGCTTCTCGGGTTTCATGGTCCGTTTCCTTGTGTCAGGTTATGCTGACTAAATGTCGTGATTCGCTGACATTGTCAATACTACCTGACACATTGTCAGGAAAACATTCCTTCGGGCGCGTCCTGCGGTACCGCATCCACCCATTTTTTGGTCTCTGTCCGTTTGACCGGGCGGGCGCCTTGCGCCAAAGCCGATGCCAGATATTGCACCTGCGAAGGAATCACTGGTGGCCGCCGACCAGCCGCTCAGCTTTCAGCGACTGATCCTGACGCTCCACGATTATTGGAGCCGGCAGGGTTGCCTGATCCTTCAGCCCTACGACCTCGAAATGGGGGCGGGGACCTTCCATCCGGCGACGAGCCTGCGTTCGCTCGGCCCGGAGCCGTGGAAGGCCGCCTACGTCCAGCCCTCGCGCCGCCCCACCGACGGGCGTTACGGCGAGAATCCGAACCGGCTGCAGCATTATTACCAATATCAGGTGATCCTGAAGCCCAGCCCGCCGGATCTGCAGGCGCTCTATCTCGGCAGCCTCGCGGCGATCGGGGTCGATCCGCTCAAGCACGATATCCGCTTCGTCGAGGACGATTGGGAGAGCCCGACGCTCGGCGCCTGGGGCCTCGGCTGGGAGGTCTGGTGCGACGGCATGGAGGTGACCCAGTTCACCTATTTCCAGCAGGTCGGCGGCTATGATTGCAAGCCGGTGGCAGGGGAACTGACCTACGGGCTCGAGCGCCTCGCGACCTACATCCAGGGCAAGGATTCGGTCTTCGACCTCGCCTACAACGATGCCGGCACGACCTACGGCGACGTCTTCCGCGAGAACGAGCGCGAGTTCTCGGCCTACAGCTTCGAGGCGGCGAATACCG
>DASQJU010000062.1:0-21132 GCA_035630915.1 Allosphingosinicella sp. | reverse complement strand
TGAAGAGGCTTTGCGCGGCTTCTACAGCGATTCTAGGCTCCCGCAAAGCAACGGAGGATTAACGCGGGCCCGGTTTGGCGCAAAATCCGCCCTAATCGTTGGCGCTGCTCCGGTCGTCGGAGTCCGCGGCCGCCGCCGCGGATTCGCCGCCGATCAACTGGGCGTCTTCGGAGCCGTGCTGGGCGGCCTCCTCCCGAGACGGGCCGGAAGCGGGAGTCTGATCGAGATCGTCGGGCAGAGCGGCCTCGTCCTGTTTGCCTTCCGGAATGCGCGGATCGCTCATCTCCACTCTCCTTTGCGGCTGAACGCCCTTGACCTCGAAGCGATCCGCCGGAAGGTGCGGCGAATGCGCTATCTGCTCCTCGCCCTGCTCGCCCTCGCCGTCCCCGCCCAGGCCCGCCTTTCGCCCGAGGAGCGCGCGATGGCCGCCGCCGTCGACCGGGAAGCGGACCGCACCGTCGCTTTGCTGGAGCGGCTGGTGAACCGCAACAGCGGGACGCTCAACCTCGATGGCGTCGCCGCGGTCGGCGAGATGATGCGCGCCGAGCTCGAGCCGCTCGGCTTCCAGGTCCGCTGGATCGACATGCGCGAGACCGGCCGCGCCGGCCACATCGTCGCCACCCACGCCGGGCGCTGGCGCAATGTGCTGCTGATCGGCCATCTCGACACCGTGTTCGAGCCGGAGAGCCCGTTCCAGCATTTCACCCGCGACGGCAATCGCGCCACCGGCCCCGGCGTCGGCGACGACAAAGGCGGGCTCGTCGTGATCGTCGCCGCGCTGCGCGCGATGCAGGCGGCGGGGACGCTGCGCGACGCGAACGTCACGATCGTCCTCACCGGCGACGAGGAGCGGCCGGGATCACCGATCGCGATCGCACGCCGCGACCTGATCGCCGCCGGCCAGGTTGCGGACTTCGCGCTGGAATATGAGAATCTGGCCACCGAGGACGGCCGCGATTTCGGAACGGTCGCGCGCCGCAGCTCGACGAGCTGGACGCTCACCGCGCACGGCCGCACCGGCCACAGCTCGGGGGTCTGCAGCGCCGATCTCGGCTGCGGCGCGATCTATGAGATGGCGCGAATCCTCGATGCCTTCCGTCGCGAGCTGGCCGAGCCCAATCTCACCTACAATGTCGGGGTGATCGGCGGCGGCACGCCGGCCGCGATCGACTCCGACGGCTTTCGAATCGCCGCCTCCGGCAAGACCAACATCATCGCGGAGACGGCGATCGCGCGGGGCGACATTCGCGCGCTGACACCCGAGCAGGATGCCCGGGTCCGCGCGGCCATGCAGGCGATCGTCGCCCGCCATTTGCCGAACGCATCGGCCGAACTGGCCTTCGCCGAGGACGGCTATCCGCCGATGGCCCCGACCGCGGGCAATCGCGCGATCCTCACCCGCCTCAACGCGGTCAACCGCGACCTCGGCCTTCCGGAGATGGCCGAATACGACCCCGCCCGGCGCGGCGCCGCCGATTCGAGCTTCGTCGCCGGCAACGTCGATACGCTCGCCGGGCTTGGCGCCGCGGGCGACCGGGCCCATGCGGAAGGAGAATCGATCGAACTCGACAGCCTCGCGCGGCAGGCCAAGCGCTCGGCGATCCTGATCACGAGGCTGACACAGGGTCGTTAGGCGCGCTTCGCCGTCAGCAGATAGTTGAGCGAGCAATCCTCGCCGAGGGTGAAGCCGCGCGTGACGCTGAAGCCGAGGCCGGTCACGTCGAGGACCTCAAGTCCGGCGGCCGCGACCATCGCCTTCATTTCGTCGGGCGTGATGAACTTGTCCCAATCGTGCGTGCCGCGCGGGATCCGGCCGGTGGCTTCGGCCAGCCCGACCAGAAGCAGGCGAGACCATAAAGTCCGGTTCGGGGTGGAAAGGATCAGCAGCCCCCCCTCGGCAACCGCCCCGGCCAGCCCGGCGACGAAGGCCGCGGGGTCGACGACATGCTCGACCACTTCGAGCGACGTGACGAGATCGAACAGCCCCTCGAGCGCCTCCGCGCCGCCCACGCGATAGTCGATCTCCAGCCCCTGCCCCAGCGCATGCTCGCGGGCGGCGGCGATGTTCTCCGTTGCGGCGTCCAACCCGGTGACCTTGGCGCCCAGCCTGGCCAGCGGTTCGGCGAGCAGACCGGCGCCGCAGCCGACGTCGGCGGCGCGCTTGTCCTTGAGGGGCTTCAGGTCGTGCTCGTCGCTCTGCCAGTGGTGATCGATCTGCTCGCGGAGATATTTGAGCCGCACCGGATTGAGCTTGTGCAGCATCGCCGAGCTGCCTCGCGGGTCCCACCAGTCGGCGGCGAGAGCGCCGAAATGGGCCGCTTCCTTCGGGTCGACGGTAGAGGGGGGCTCGCTTGCATGTGCCATGGCCGCTCCCTATCAGTGCGCCGACCTTTTTCCCACCCGGGCCTGGGAGCTCAATGCCTCGCATCGTGATGAAGTTCGGCGGCACCTCGATGGCGGGCATCGAGCGCATCCGCCACGTCGCGGGGCTGGTCAAGCGCGAGATCGAATCCGGCAACCAGGCCGCCGTCGTCGTTTCCGCCATGGCCGGCGAGACCGACCGGCTGGTCCAGCTCTGCCGCGAGGCGGCGTCGCTCTACGATCCACGCGAATATGACGTGGTCGTCGCCTCGGGAGAGCAAGTGACCAGCGGCCTGCTCGCGATCACGCTTCAGGGCATGGGGCTCAACGCCAAATCCTATATGGGCTGGCAGCTCCCGATCCGGGCCAGCGGCCACGCCGCCGCGCTGATCGACCATATCGACGCGGAGATCCTCGAAAGCGTGTTCGAGCAGGGCGGCATCGCCGTCATCCCCGGCTTCCAGGGCGTGACGGCGGCGGGCGACCTCGCCACGCTGGGCCGCGGCGGCTCCGACACCTCGGCGGTCGCGCTGGCGGCGGCGATGAAGGCCGACCGCTGCGACATCTACACCGACGTCGACGGAGTCTACACGACCGACCCGCGCATCGTGCCGCGGGCGCGCAAGCTCGACATGGTCACCTACGAGGAGATGCTCGAGCTCGCATCGGTCGGCGCCAAGGTGCTGCAGACCCGCTCGGTCGGGCTCGCCATGCGCTACAACATGCCGCTCCAGGTCCTCTCCTCGTTCGAGGACCTGCCCGGCACCATGATCGTCGGCGACGACGAGATCGAGGACGGCCTTATGGAACGCAACGTCATCACCGGCATCGCCCACGACAAGAACGAGGCGATGGTCACGCTCACCGGATTGCCCGACCGGCCGGGCACGGTGGCCGCGATCTTCGCGCCGCTCGCCGGCGCCAACATCAACGTCGACATGATCGTGCAGAGCGTGCCGCGCAAGGGCGAGCCGAGCACCCTGACCTTCACCGTCCCCAACGCCTCGCTCGCCCACGCCGTGGCCGCGCTCGACGAGGCGAAGGAGGCGATCGGCTTCGCCGAGCTGATCACCGACACCGACGTGGTGAAGGTCAGCGCGGTCGGCGTCGGCATGCGCTCCAACGCCGGGATCGCGGCGAAGATGTTCCAGACGCTGGGCGATCGCGGGATCAACATCCTCGCCATCACCACCAGCGAGATCAAGGTCTCGGTGCTTCTGCCCGAGGACTATACCGAGCTCGCCGTGCGCGTGCTCCACACCGCCTTCGGGCTCGACGCGGAGGATGCGGCGTGAATGATTTCAACCTCGATATCGGTCACGACCGCCTGAAGCGCCACATGAAGCGCGGGGCGGACTTCCTCGGCTGCGACTATGCCGTGCTCGGCGGGGCGATGAGCTGGATCTCGGAGCGCAACCTCGTCTCCGCGCTCTCCAATGCCGGCGCGTTCGGGGTGATCGCCTGCGGGGCGATGACGCCCGATCTGCTCGACACCGAGATCGCCGAGACCAAGAAGCGCACCGACCGGCCGTTCGGCGTGAATCTGATCACCATGCATCCGATGATCTCCGAGCTGATCGACGTCTGCGCGCGGCACGAGGTTACGCACGTCGTCCTCGCCGGCGGGCTGCCGCCGCCGGGCGCGATCGAGCGGATCAAGGGCAATGGCGCCAAGCTGATCTGCTTCGCCCCCGCGCTGGCGCTGGCCAAGAAGCTGATCCGCTCGGGCGTGGACGCGCTGGTGATCGAGGGGATGGAGGCGGGCGGCCATATCGGCCCGGTCTCGACCTCGGTGCTCGCCCAGGAGATCCTTCCGCCGCTCAGCGCGGAGGTGCCGATCTTCGTCGCCGGCGGGATCGGCCATGGCGGGCTCATCGCCGGCTATCTCGAGATGGGCGCGGCGGGCGTGCAGCTCGGCACGCGCTTCGTCTGCGCGACCGAGTGCATCGCCCATCCCAACTTCAAGAAGGCCTTTATCCGCGCTTCGGCGCGCGACGCGATCACCTCGGTCCAGATCGACCCGCGGCTGCCGGTGATCCCGGTTCGCGCGCTCAAGAATCGGGAGATGGAAAGCTTCGCCGCGAAGCAGCGCGAGGTCGCCCAATTGCTCGACGAGCAGAAGGTCGAGATGATGGAGGCGCAGCTCCAGATCGAGCATTATTGGGCCGGCGCGCTCAGGCGCGCGGTGATCGAGGGCGACGTCGAGACCGGCTCGGTCATGGCCGGCCAATCGGTCGGCATGGTCAAGGACGAGGCGCCGGTCGCCGCCATCCTCGCCCAATTGATGGATGAGGCCGCCCACGCGCTGGAGCGCCGGTCGGTCTAGGAGAAACCGCATGACCGCCGCCGACAGCGCCTTTTCCGGATCGATCCCCGCCCTCTATCACCGGCTCCTCGGCCCGCTGCTGTTCGAGCCTTACGCCTGGGACATCGCCGAGCGCGTGGCTGCGCTGAAGCCGGCGCGCATCCTGGAGACCGCGGCCGGCACCGGCATCGTCACCGGCGCGATGATGAGCAAGGCGGGCAAGGCCGAGATCGTCGCCACCGATCTCAACCAGGCGATGATCGACATCGCCGCCGGCCGCCTGATGTCGTGGCGCGTCACCTTCCAGGCGGCCGACGCGCAGGCGCTGCCATTCGAGGATGCGAGCTTCGATGCCGTCGTCTGCCAGTTCGGCGCGATGTTCTTTCCCGACCGCATCGCCGCCCACCGCGAGGCGAAGCGCGTGCTGAAGCCGGGTGGCCGCTTCCTGTTCAACGTCTGGGACCGGATCGACCGTAACCCGGTCACCTCCGCGATCTCGGCCGCCGTCTCCGCGCTCTTCCCGAGCGATCCGCCGAGCTTCGCCCGCCGAGTGCCGTTCGGCTATCACGACAAATCGGCGATCGAGGCGGACTTGCGGGCGGCGGGATTCACCGACATTTCCGCCGAGACGGTCGAGAAGAAGAGCAAGGTCGACGCCCGCGCCGCGGCCGAGGGCATGTGCGCCGGCACCCCGCTGCGCGCCGAAATCGAGGAGCGCGACCCCGCCCGGCTCGACGAGGCGATCGACGCCGCCGCGGCAAGCCTCGTCCACCTCGACGGCGGCGAGGCGCCGATGTCGGCGCACGTGTTCAGCGCCGGCTGAACTGCCATGCCGAGGGCCGACACAGCCGTTGGAGCGCGGGGTCTAATCTGATAGCGGACCAGCCATGGCCACCGCCACATCCGCCGCCTCCGCCCGCGAGATCCTGACGGGCCTCCACGACGTGATGGCGTCGAAGCTCGGCGCGCAGGGCAAGCTCAACAAGGTGGTCCGGATCATCGCCGAGGCGATGGCCAGCGAGGTCTGCTCGATCTACCTGCTGCGCGAGGGGCTGCTCGAATTGTTCGCGACGATCGGCCTCAACCAGGAGGCCGTCCACGTCACCCGGCTCGCGCTCGGCGAGGGTCTGGTCGGCACGATCGCCCGCGAGGTCGAGATCCTCAACCTCGACGAGGCGGCGAGCCACCCCGAATTCGCCTACCGGCCCGAGACGGGCGAGGAGCTGTTTCACAGCTTCGCCGGCGTGCCGATCATCCGCAAGGAGCGGGCGATCGGCGTGCTCGCCGTCCAGCATGCCGAGCCGCGCGCCTATGACGAGCTCGAAATCGAGGCGCTGCAGACCGTGGCGATGGTCCTGTCCGAGCTGATTTCGAACTCCGGGCTCGCCGACAAGGCCGCGTCGGCGGCCGACCAGGCACGCGACGAGGGCATGGCGCGGCTCGAGGGTCTCAAGCTGGTCACCGGCATGGGCGAAGGCGTTGCCGTCTATCACCAGCCGCGCATCCTGATCGAGCATACCGTCGCCGAGGACATCGAGGCCGAGCGCCGCCGAGTCTATTCGGCCTTCGCCAAGATGCGCGAGCAGATCGATTCGATGATGGGCCAGGCCGAGTTCGGCACCGTCGGCGAGCATCAGGAGGTGCTCGAGACCTACAAGATGTTCGCCTATGACGAGGGCTGGTCGCGGCGGATCAACGAGGCGATCGATAGCGGCCTTACCGCGGAGGCGGCGATCGAGCGGGTTCGCCAGCGCACCGCCCAGCGCATGCGCCAGATCGACGATCCGTTGCTGGCAGACCGGATGCACGACCTCGACGATCTCGCCAACCGGCTGCTTCGGATCGTCTCCGGCCAACTCGGCTCGGCGGCCAAGGCCGGCATGCCGCAGGACGCGATCCTGATCGCCCGCAACCTGGGTCCCGCGGAGCTGCTCGAATATGACCGCCGCAAGCTGAAGGGCGTGATCCTCGAGGAAGGCTCGCTGACCGCGCACGTGACGATCGTCGCTCGGGCCATGGGCGTGCCGATGATGGGGCGGGTGCGCAACGTCCGCCAGCAGATCGCCGAGGGCGATTTCGTCCTGCTCGACGGCGGCGAGGCGATCACCTTCGCCCGGCCAACGCCGGCGATCCAGGAGGCGTTCGACACCAAGCTCGCCGCCAACAAGAAGCGCAGCGCCGAATTCTTCGCGGTCAAGGACAAGCCGCCGGTGACCCGCGACGGCGAGCGGATCCAAGTGATGGTCAATGCCGGCCTGCGCGACGACGTCGCCCATCTCGGCGCGACCGGTGCCGACGGCATCGGCCTGTTCCGCACCGAATTCCAGTTCCTCGTTTCCGCCACTTTGCCCAAGCGCGAGGCGCAGCAGCGGCTCTACCGCGCGGTGCTCGACGCGGCCGACGGCAAGCCGGTCGTGTTCCGCACCGTCGACGTCGGTGGCGACAAGAGCCTGCCCTATCTAGACACCAATCCGGAGAACGAAGAGAATCCGGCCATGGGCTGGCGGGCGCTGCGCCTCGCGCTCGACCGCGATACGCTGATGAAGGCGCAGGCCCGCGCGTTGCTGGAGGCGGCCGCGGGACGCGAGCTCCGCGTGATGTTCCCGATGGTCTCCGAGCCCTGGGAATTCGACGAGGCGAAAGCGATCGTCGAGGAGCAGAAGGCATGGCTCGCGGCGCGCAAGAAGGCGCTGCCGAAGAAGATCCTCTACGGTGCGATGCTCGAGGTGCCCTCGCTCGCCGAGATGCTCGACATGCTGCTGCCCAGGCTCGATTTCCTGTCGGTCGGGACCAACGATCTCACCCAGTTCCTGTTCGCCGCGGACCGCTCCAACCCGCGCCTTGCGGAGCGCTACGACTGGCTCTCGCCGGCAATCCTGCGCTTCCTCAAGCGAGTCGTGAAGGCGACCGACAAAGCCGGCGTGCCGCTCGGAGTCTGCGGCGAAATGGGCGGGCGGCCGCTGGAGGCGCTGGCGCTGATCGGGATCGGCGTCTCGCGCCTGTCGATCACCCCGGTCGCGGTCGGTCCGATCAAGGCGATGATCCGCTCGCTGGACGCCAAGGCAGCCCGCGCGCAGCTCGATCGCCTGCTCAAGAATCCGCCGGCCAACATGCGCGCGGCGCTCGGCCAGTGGGCGGAAAAGCAAGGTGTATCGATCAGCTAGTGAACGGCGAAGCGCGACGCTCGGTTGACAGGCCGCGCGGCTGCGATGAGACAGGGCGAGATGAACGAACAGGACGAAAACCAGGACGATGAGGTCGTCACTCTCGGCGAGCGGCTGAAGCGTGCGCGCGAGGCAAAGGGAATGAGCCTCGACGACGTCGCCAGCCGCACTCGCATCCCCATCCGCCACCTGCAGAATATCGAGCGCGAGGATTGGGACGGCTTGCCGGCGGCGACCTACGCGGTCGGCTTCACCCGCAATTATGCCAATGCCGTCGGCCTCGACGGGGCGGCGCTGGCCCGCGAGCTGCGCGACCGGATCGGCTCGCCGACCACCCATCGCGCCGCCGCTCCGGTCTATTACGAAGCGGCCGATCCGTCTCGCGTGCCGCCGCGCTGGCTCGCGCTGATCGCGGTGATCCTCGCCGTCGTCCTGATCGGCGGCTATCTGATCTGGCGCAGCGGCCTCGACAGCGAGCCCGAGGCGATCCCGATTGCCGAAGCGCCGCCCGAGGCTCCGGCGCCGAGCGCTCCCGCAGCGCCCGCGCCCGCCAGCCCGCAGGCGCTGGCGGGTCAGCCGGTGACCCTCGTCGCCACCGGCGAGGTCTGGCTGCGCATCACCGACGGCCCGTCCGGCGCGCCGATCTTCTCCGGCTCGCTCGCGGCCGGGGACCGCTACCAGGTCCCGCCGACCGCCCAGCAGCCGATGCTGCGCACCGGCCGGCCGCAGAACCTGCGCGCCAATGTCGGCGCGCAGGACTTGGGGCCGCTCGAGGCGACTGAGCATACGCTCAACAATCTCAGCCTGCGGCCCGAGGATCTCGCCGCTCGGCCGCGCGTCGGGGCGCCCGCCCCCGCCGCGGCCCTGGCGCGGCCACCCGCGCAGTAATTCGTCGCTTAATGCTGGCGGCGGCAGCGCCGCTCCCATATCATGCGCGATATTGGCAGGATGCGGGGGGATTTCATGCGTTTCCATCTTCTTGGCCTGGTGCTGATGGCGTCGGTCGCAGCGCCGGCGATCGCGCAGAGGGCCGAGCCCATCGATCGCCGCGTCGAGCGGCTGGAACAGCAGCTGCGCGCGGTCCAGCGGCGGGTGTTCCCCAACGGTCAGCTCGCCCAGCCGGAAATCCCGCCCGAGGTGCAGGCGGTGATGGGCGGCGCGCCCGGCGCGAACGCGATCGACAATCTGGCGGCACGGGTCGACGCGCTCGAATCGCAACTGCGCTCGCTGACCAATCAAATCGAGGAAGCGAACAATCGAAGCCAGCGCAACGCGGCCGACATCGCGGCGCTCCGCACGGACCTCAACGCCGAGCAGGCGGCCCGTGCCGCGGCGCCGGTCACGGAAGCAGCGTCTGCCCCTCCGCGGTCCCAGCCCTCGACCTCTCGGACGCGCCCGCCAGTCGTTGAACCGTCCGAGCCCCCGGCCGAACCGGCGCCTGCGCGCGTCGTCGACGATGCGGAGGCCGCCTATAATGTGGGCTACCGGCTGTGGAGCCAGCGCCGGTTCGCCGAGGCGCAGGGCGCGCTCGGCGACGTCGCGACCCGCTTCCCGAACAGCCGCTGGGCAAGCTGGGCGCGCAATCTTCAGGGCCGCGCCTATCTCGACGACAGCAAGCCGGCGACCGCGGCGCGCATCCTGCTCGCCAACTACCAGGACAATCCGCGCGGCGAGCGCGCGCCCGACAGCCTCTATTATCTCGGCCAGGCGCTGACCCGGCTCGACCGGCGCGCCGAGGCCTGCCGCGTCTATGACGAGCTGGCGTCGGTCTATCCCGACATGCGCGACACGATCCGTTCGCGCCTGCCGGAGGCGCGCACGGCGGCGCGTTGCGGCGCGTCCGGGCGGAACTGATCGTGTCAGGGGTGACGGCCGAAAGCTTCGTCACCCACCTCGAATGTTCGGAAACCGGCAAGCGGCTTCCGCCTGGTCGCCTGCACAATCTCTCGCCCGCAGGCCGTCCGTTGCTCGTCCGCTACGATCTCGCCGCGGCCTGCGGCAGCCTGACGCGGGAGGCGCTGGCGGGGCGCGCGCCCGACATGTGGCGCTGGCGCGAGATCCTCCCGTTCGAAGCCGGAACCGAGATCGTCAGCCTCGGCGAGAGCGAAACGCCGCTCGTGGCCTTGCCCGGATGCTCGGCGTCCCTGCTGGTCAAGGACGAGGGCCGGCTGCCGACCGGCTCGTTCAAGGCGCGCGGCATCGCGGTGGCGGTGACCATGGCCAAGGCGTTCGGCGTCGATCGCGTCGCGATGCCGACCAACGGCAATGCCGGGGCCGCGCTCGCCGCTTATGGCGCACGCGCCGGGATGGAAATCACGCTCTTCTGCCCCGCCGACACGCCCGAGGTGAACCTCGGCGAGATGGCGGCGCACGGCGCGCGGGTTCACCGGGTCGAGGGGCTGATCGACCAATGCGGCGCGCTCGTCGCCGAGGGCGCGTCGGCCGGGCGCTGGTTCGACATGTCGACGCTCAAGGAGCCCTATCGCCTCGAGGGCAAGAAGGTCATGGGGCTCGAGCTCGCGCTGCAGCTCGGTTGGACGTTGCCGGACGCGATCTTCTACCCGACCGGCGGTGGCACGGGCCTGATCGGCATGTGGAAAGCCTTCGCCGAACTGGAGGCGCTCGGCCTGATCGGACCGGAACGCCCGCGCATGGTCGCCGTCCAGGCCGAAGGCTGCGCGCCGATCGTCCGCGCCTGGGAGACGGGCGCGCCCCAGGCCGAACGCTGGGAGGATGCGCGAACCGCGGCGGCCGGAATTCGCGTGCCGAAGACGATCGGCGATTCCCTCATCCTCGCTGGCCTGCGCGAGAGCGGCGGTTTTGCCATCGCCGTGTCGGAAGGTGAGATTGCGGGCGCGCGGGAGGACGCTGCTGTGAAGGACGGCCTGCTCCTCTGCCCCGAGGGCGCGGCGACGCTCGCGGCCTGGCGCAAGGCGCTGGCCGAGGGCCGGATCGGCACCGCCGACCGGTCGATCCTGTTCAACTGCGCGTCGGGCCTCAAATACGAGCTGCCGGCGAGCCGCTAAGCCCGCCGGCAGTTCAGAGTGTCTGGCCTAACGGCCGCCTAGCAGTGGCGGCCGCGGCTCGCGGGATCGGCGTAGCGGCCGCTGTCCGAATCGGAGCAGGAACGGCGGCGGACGCAGCGTCCGTTATTGGCCGGATCCGAATTGCGCCCGGTGTCGGAATCGGTGCAGCCGGTGCGGCGCCTACGGCAGCGACCGTTTCCGGCCGGATCCGAATTGCGCCCGGTGTCGGAGTCGGTGCAGCCGGTGCGGCGCGCACGGCAGCGGCCGTTGCCGGCCGGATCCGAATTGCCGCCGGTGTCGGAATCGGTGCAGCCGCTGCGGCGGCCGCAGCTGCGCCCGTTGCCGCCCGGATCGGAATTGGGGCCGCTATCGGAATCGCTGCAGCCCGATTGGGCGGCCTGCGCCTCTTCGGTGGCGACGACGCTGAGCGCGCCGACGGCGGCGACGCCCCCGGCAACGGTCGCGAAGAACGAACGGCGGTTCAGTTTGCGTGTCGGTTTCATCGTGCGATGCATCCCCTTCGCCCGAGTGTAAAAGACCGCCCACGCGGCCGTGACCGTTGCAGAGTTACCAGATTTCCCGGGCTTGCAAAGCAAAAACCTTTCGGGGCCGAAACCTAGCGGCGGCTACAGCGGCGGCCGCGTTCGGGCGGGTCTGCGGTCGGCCCCGCGTCGCGGTCGTGGCAGGTGCCCGTCCCGCGCCCTCGGCCGGCCGGATCCGCGCGGGGGCCGCTGTCCGAATCGCTGATGCCGGTACGCGGCCGGCCATGGCCCGCGGCGTCGGCATTGGGGCCGCTGTCGGAGTCGCTCTCGCCGGTCGAGCATCGGCCGCGCCCCGCCGGATCGCTGTTCGCACCGCTGTCGCTGTCGGTACAGCCGGTGCGGGCGCGCCCGTAGCCGGCCGGGTCGGAAGGATCTCCGTCGCTTTCGCCGGTCCTGCCTCGACCCTGTCCTGCGGGGTCGGTCTTGGGGCCGCTGTCACTGTCGGTCACCTGCAGGGCCCGGGCTTCCCCGGCAATCAGCGCCACAGATCCAGAAATCACGCCGCCGGCGACCCGGCCCAGGAACGAGCGCCGGGTCAGCCCGCGGCGGGGCGTCATTGCCGGCTAGCGGCAGCGGTGTCCGCGGCCTGCCGGGTCGCCATAGGTGCCGCTGTCGGAATCGCTGCAGCGCGGATTGCCGCGCCCGTAACCCGAAGCGTCGGCGAAGCGACCGGAATCGCTGTCGGTCACGCCGGTGCGCACGCGGCCCGAGCAGCTGCGCCCGCGCCCGCCCGGATCGGCATTGGGGCCGCTGTCCGAATCGCTGCAGCGGCGCGTGCCGCGGCCGGCGCCGGGCGGATCGGCATAAGGCGCCCGATCGCTGTCGGTCACACCGCCGCCGCCGCAGCTGCGGCCGCGCCCGCTGGGATCGGAGTTGGGGCCGCTGTCGGAATCGCTGCAGCCGCCGCAGCTGCGCCCCCGCCCACCCGGATCGGAATTGGGGCCGCTGTCGGAGTCGCTGCATTGGAAGGCCTGCGCCTCGCCGCCGATGGTCAGCAGAGCGCCGCCGATGACGGCCCCGCCTGCGACTTTACCGAGAAACGAGCGGCGATTGAGCTTACGCGAGGCTTTCATCGAATTGGTCCCCTTCCCTGCGGCGCGGCTCTTTTTTCGCCTGCGCCTGAAACGCGCATAACATGAACTTTTGCGCGGCAAAAGCGCCGATCGCCGGCGCGCATGACGGCGGGCGCGCCATCTTCTATCAAAGAGCCATGATCGAAACCGATCCCGCCGCAACCGCCCGGTTCAGTGCCGACCTCGAGCGGCTGGACGCGGATCCGCGCGGCCGCATCGGCATCGCGGTCTCCGGCGGACCCGACAGTCTCGCTTTGCTGCTACTCGCGCAGGCGGCCGGCCGGGGCCGGGTCCATGCCGCGACTGTCGATCACGGACTGAGGGCGGAGAGCGGCGGCGAAGCGGCGATGGTGGCCGAGGTCTGCGCCCGGCTCGGCGTCCCGCACACCATCCTCGAGGCCCAGATGACGGATGCCGCCAACATCCAGGCTGCAGCGCGCGCGCGCCGCTATGCGCTGCTGGGGGAGTGGGCGGAAGGCGCGGGCCTGGCCTGCATTCTCACTGCCCACCATCTCGACGACCAGGCCGAGACCTTGATGATGCGGCTGCTGCGCGGCTCGGGCCTGGCCGGGCTCGCCGGCATCCGCGCCGTTCAGCCCTCGCCCGTCCCCGTGCTTCGCCCGTTGCTGGGCTGGCGCCACGCAGAGCTGGCGGCGATCGTCGAGGCGGCCGGCCTCGAGCCCGTCGAGGACCCGAGCAACGCGGACGAACGGTTCGACCGCGCCCGGCTGCGCCGGCGCCTCGCCGAGGCCGGCTGGATCGACCCTGTGCCGCTCGCGCGCAGCGCCGCCGCCTTGGCCGAGGCCGAGGAAGCGCTGGCCTGGGCCGCGCAGCGGCTTTGGACGGAGCGGGTCACCGCCGAGGACGAGGGGTTCAGCCTCGATCCGGCCGGCCTGCCGGACGAGCTCAGGCGACGGCTGGTGCTGGCCGTGCTGACGGCCATCGGGGGCTCGGTGCCGCGCGGCGCGGAAGTCATGCGCCTGATCGCCACGCTCGAGGCCGGCGGAACCGCGACCCTCGCCGGCGCAAAATGCTCGGGCGGGGAGCGCTGGCGCTTCGTCCCTGCCCCGCCGCGCCGCGCGCCCCTTTGACTCCGGCCGCGGATGGCGCGACACCCGATCGCTGAGGAGAGAGCCCGATGACCAACCGCGCCTGGCACCTGATGTCGCGCCCGCAAGGCATGCCGACGATGGAGAATTTCGCGCTCGAGGAGGCCCCGCTCCCAGCGCTCGAGGACGGCTGGATCCGGGTCGAGAACAAGTGGCTCTCGGTCGATCCGTACATGCGCGGGCGGATGAACGACGTGAAATCTTACGTGCCCCCGTTCCAGATCGGCGAGCCGATGCAGGGCGGCGCGGTCGGCAAGGTGGTCGAGAGCCGCTCGCCCAGTTTCAGCGTGGGCGACACCGTGTTCCACATGGCCGGCTGGCGCGAGCAGGCGGCGGGCCCGGCCGAGGCGTTCAACAAGGCGCCGCCGCTGCCGGTCGAGGACCATCAATGGCTCGGCAATCTCGGCCTGACCGGCGGGACCGCCTATTTCGGGCTGCTGCGGGCGGCGAGCGCGAAGGAAGGCGACATCGTCTTCGTCTCGGCCGCCGCCGGCGCGGTCGGCTCCGCCGTGGTGCAGATCGCCAAGGCGAAGGGCATGACCGTGATCGGCGCGGCGGGCGGAGCGGAAAAATGCGAATGGGTCCGCTCGCTCGGCGCCGACGCCTGCCTCGACTACAAATCGGGCCCGATCGTCAAGCTGTTGATGGAGGCCGCGCCCAAGGGCATCGACGTCTATTTCGACAATGTCGGCGGCGACCATCTCGACGCCGCCTTCGCTGCCGCGCGCCAGAACGCCCGCTTCGCGATCTGCGGAATGATCGAGAATTACAATGCCGGCGCGCCGATGAGCTTTCGCTACATCATGCGCGTGATCGCCGCCCGAATCCGCCTGCAGGGCTTCATCTACACCGACTATCTCTCCGAAATGGGCGAGTTCTACCGCGAGATGGGCGGCTGGATCGCGAGCGGGCAGGTGACCTCGCGCGAGACGATCCGCGACGGGATCGAGGCGATGCCCGACGCCTTTCTCGACCTGTTCAGCGGCGGCAACACCGGCAAGATGCTGGTGCGACTGTAGGCTCGGCCGAAAAAGAGATCGGTGATCGCCTCATTTACTACGAATTGCCCCGCTTTCGGCACGCCGATTGGCGAACGACTTCGTTTCGGATCTGATTTTCGTCGAGACGACTCGGATAGATCGTTGACAGAATGGGGAAATTAAGTCCTGATAAAGACATGGCGCGTTATCGGGCGCGATGTTCTTCTTGCGGGGCCACCCAATGTCGCTTTTCGCCGATCGAGAGCTTTTGACGACTTCCGCGACCGTCGCAATCCTTGGCATTCTTTTTGGCGGCGTGTCCCAATTCAATCGTCCGATCGACCCGGAATTCTATCTCGGCTACACATTGATCGGCGCAGGCATGCTCCTGCTGCTGGTCACCCTCGTGGCCTGGCGCAATCGCCGCATGATGATTCTGCTGCGCCTCGCCCTCGGCGGACTGCTGGCGATGCTGCTGCTCGGAATCCTGCTCGGTTACGATCCGACCGAGCGCATCCGCCCGCAGGGACGGTTCGTGATGCTTGTCGATGCGCAGCAGGCGAGGGCCTAGCGCTTACAGCGCTTCGGCTCGTTCCGCTCGATGCCCAAAATCATTCGTTCCCCATATGTTCTTGACTGTAAGCTGTCGAGCGGCTAAAGGCATCGAACGTTCTCGCCGGCAGGGAACCCAGCGAATCGCGGATCGTTACGCCTTTGCCAGACCGGTTGCCGATTGAGAGAGACGCGCCGGGGCGAGAACGGAGCCCTCCAGCAGCCCAACCCCCCGGGCTTCTGGAGGGCTTCTCATTCAGGCAGCCGGCACAGGTCCACCCAGCGCTCACCGACCAGATCGAACAGCCGCCCGGGCGACACCTCGACCGAGGTGGTGAGCGAGCCGCCGGCCGGATAGACCAGGTCGAATTCGCGCAGCGACAGGTCGAGATAGACCGGCACCTTATTGGCCAGCCCGAACGGGCAGACTCCGCCGACCGGATGTCCGGTCAGCGCCAGGGTCTCCTCCGGCACCAGCATGCGCGGCCGCGCGCCGAGCTCCGCCTTGCACTTCTGGTTGTCCAGCCGCGCGTCGCCGCGCGCGACGAGCAAGAAGGCGGCATCCCCGGCGCGGACGGCCAGCGTCTTGGCGATCCTCGCGGGCGCGACACCAAGCGCCTGCGCCGCTTCGGCGACGGTCGCCGTGCTTTCCTTTACCTCGATCAAGCGGAGATCCGGCGCGTTTGCGGCGAGCCAGGCGCGGACGGATTCGAGGCTCATTCTTCCCCCCTAGCGATAGCGCGGGAATTGGGTCAGTTTGCGCCCATGGCACGAACGTTGCGGATCGTGAACGTCTTCTTCGCCGCCCTGTTCGTGGCGATGGCGGTCGTCTCGCTGGCGTTCGTCAGTGCGGGCCGCGACGGCTTCACCGGTGCGCCGGGCACCGACGCCGCGCTTCGCTGGATCCTTCTGTTCGCGCTGCTGGCCGTGCTCGCGTTCGTCAACCTGCGCCGGGCAGGCGTGGAGCCGGCGCGCGGCCTCGTCATCCTCAACTTCGCCGCCGCCGCTCCGCTCCTGCTTGGCGCGGCGCTCGCCGATGGGATCCGTTTCCTATGCGGCGCCGCGGCCCTCCCCTTCGCGCTGACCGCGCTGCTGCTGATCGTCGCCGGTCGGCCTCGGGAATCTGCTTAAGGAAAATCTTAATCGGGCAACGGTAATCGCCGCATATCACAGTCACCAACTCGCAAATTTTTGTCATGAACGGTCAAGCCTTGAAGCTGACCTGCGTCTTGTGCGGAGAAGACCGAAGCTGCTTCGCTATCGTCATGAGACGCCAGCCGATCACGAAGCCGTGACGGTTACCCATTAAGGCCAACGAACGACCTTAACGGGTTTTTAACTCCACCCCCGTAAAAACCGCATATCGGAGAGCCCCCCAGCCTCTCCGGGACACGGCAAGGGTGCCAGGCCTTCGGGCCTGGCCCCATTCGGGAAGAAGGACCCCTATTCTATGCGTAAGATCTTCACCTCCGGGGTGGCAGCCTCCGGAACGGCCCTGATTGCGGCCGGCTTCCTGGCCGCCACGCCTGCCCAGGCCGGCACGGCCGGCGGGACGCTCGCGGTAAGCGCGACCGTCACCGCCAATTGCACCGTTTCGACCAGCGCGCTCGCTTTCGGCAATGTCGACGTGACCGCTGGATCGAACGTCGACAGCACGGGCGGCCTTTCCGTCACCTGCACCAATGGCACGGGCTGGGCGGCTTCCGCCGGCGTCGGCTCGGGCAGCGGTGCGAGCTTCGCCAATCGCAAGATGGCCAATGGCAGCGACCTGCTCAACTACAACATCTACACCACGGCCGGACGGACCACCGTCTGGGGTGACGGCACCGCCAGCACCGCCACGATCGGCGGCACCGGCACCGGCACCGCCCAGAGCGTCACCGTCTACGGACGCGTGAGCTCGGGTCAGACTGGCGTTCCGGCCGGCGCCTACGCCGACACGGTCGCGGTCACGATTACCTACTAGACGAGCGGAACGTCGACATGAGGCGAATCCTCCCCCTTTTCGTCCACGTCGGCCTGACGCTCAGTGCGGCGGCCGGGCTGTCCCCGGCCGCCGCCGGCACTCTTACCGTCGATCCCGTTCTGGTCGAGATCGGGACCGCGCGCCGCGCGGGATCGGTGACCGTCCGGAACGTCGAGAACGTGCCGGTGACGATCCGCGCCTATCCGCTGGCCTGGAGCCAGGCCGAGGGCCAGGACCGATACGACGAAACCTCGGGGGTGATCGTCTCGCCGCCCGTCTTCACCATTCCCGCCGGCGGCACGCAGATCGTTCGCGTCGGCCTCAGGCAGGCCTCGGCCGCCCCGCAATCCTATCGCCTGATCATCGAGGAAGTGCCGGCGGCCCAGGCGGGCAGCGGCATTCGCGTCGCGCTCAGGCTCAACCTTCCGCTTTATTCGAACCTGCCTTCCGCCGCCCAGAGCGACATCGCCTGGAGCGCGTCCCGTCTCGACGACGGCCAATGGGCGATCGAGGCGCGCAATGGCGGTTCCGGCTGGGTGCGCATCGACGCGGCCGCGGCCGAACGGGCGACGGGGATCGACTTCGCGGACGGGTTCGGCTTCGGCACGGTGCTGCCCGGCTCCGCGCGTCGCTGGCCGATCGGCCCCAATCCGCGTATCGGCGATCAAGCCCGGTTCCAGCAAATTCGGTCCGGGAACGATGGCGCTGCTCCGCCGCCTCCGCACGCTCGCTAGGCTTGCCCTCACCTTCTCGCTCATCCTCGGCCACGGCGCTGCGGCTGCCGAGGCGCCGGGCGTGAGCGCGACGGCGACGGCGCTGCAGCCGGCGCTGCTCGACGTCATCGTGAACGGCCAACGCGGCGAGGCCCCGGATACATTCCTGCGCGACCTGGAAGGACGGCTGCTCGTCAGCGCCGCCACGCTTCGCGCTTGGCGGCTCCGCGCGCCCGCGTCGGGCGCGGTCACCTACCAGGGAGAGGCCTTCTACCCCGCCGCGACATTGCCCGGTTTGCGGATGAGCGTGGCCGAGGCCGAGCAGCGCGTGACGATCGATGCCGATCCGGCTGCGTTCGAGACCCAATCCGGCGCGCTCGGCGGCGGCGAGCCACTGGCGATGACCCCGCCCGCGGGCGGCGCCTATTTGAATTACGACCTGTTCGTCGAACATGCGCGCGGCCGGACGGTCGGCGCGGGCGCGTTCGACGCAGGGATCTTCACGCGTCACGGCGTGGGGACCACGAGCTTCGTCGCCTCGGCCGGAGGCGCCCAGACGAAAGTAACCCGTCTGGAAACGACCTGGACCATCGACCGGCCGATTCACCTCAGCAGCATCCGGATCGGCGATTCGATCTCGGCCGCCGGGCCGGGCGCCGCGCCGGTGCGCTTCGCTGGCGTTCAGTTCGCGCGCAACTTCGCGGTGCAGCCCGGCTACCTGACCATGCCGCTGCCGGTCGCGAGCGGCAGCGCCGCCGTGCCCTCGGTGGTCGACGTCTACGTCAACAACACGCTGCAGGGTCAGCAGCAGGTTGCGCCGGGCCCGTTCGAGCTCAGCAACGTGCCCGTGCCCTCCGGCAACGGCACGGTGCAGATCGTGGTTCGCGACCTGCTGGGCCGCGAGGTCGTCTCAGAGCAGAATTACTACGCCTCGAGCATCCTGCTGCGGCGCGGGCTCCACGACTTCTCCTATGAAGCTGGCTTCCTGCGCCAGCGCTTCGGGATCGAGAGCAACCGTTATGGCTCGTTCTTCGTGTCCGGTACCCACCGTTACGGATTCTCTGATCGAATAACCGGAGAGGTTACGGCGCAGGCGAGCGAGCGACGTCAGATGGTTGGCACTACGTTCACTGCGGTCGCCTTCGATCTCGCCCAGGTCAGTGTGTCGGCTTCCGCCAGCCATAACGAGCGCGGCGCGGGTTACCGCGCCGCGGCGTCGTTCGAGCGGCGCGCTTCGCACCTCTCCTTCGGTTCCTTCGTGGAATATGCCAGCCGCGATTATGCCACGCTCGGCGTGGCCACCCTCGTGCCGCCCCGGCTGACCGTGCAGGGCTTTGCCAGTCTCGGGCTCGATTGGGGTGGTATCGGCGTAAACCTCGTTCATCGCGACCTGCGCGGAGCCCGGCCCGACGAGACCCTGGCGTCAACCTTCGCCTCGTGGCGGATCTCGCCGCTCATGTCGCTCCAAATCTATGCCCGCCATTCGGTGATCGGACAGAGCCGGACCGACTTCGGCGCCCATCTGGCGATTGCGCTCGGGGGGCGCAGCAGCGCCTCGGCCAGCTTCGATCAATCGCGCGGCGGCAGCGCCGCCTATTTCTCCTACCAGAACGACCCGCCGCCCGGGCCCGGCGACGGCATCCGCGCCACCGCCCGGATCGGCGAGGCGGGCGGCGCGGAGGCGACCTACATCCACAATTTCGCGAGCGCGAGCGTCAGCGCGCAGGCGAGCTATGCGCGCGGCGCGGGCGCGGTGCGCCTCAACGCGGCCGGCGGGCTCGGCTGGATCGACGGCCGGGCCTTCGCCTCGCGGCGCCTCGGGGACAGCTTCGCCGCGGTCAGGATCGACGGCTATGCGAACGTGCGCGTCTATGCCGACAACCAGCCGGTCGGCAAAACCGACGCCGAGGGGCGGATCATCGTCACCGGCCTCCACCCGTTCGAGCCCAATATCATCCGCCTCGAGCAGGCTGACCTTCCGATCGACGCGATGCTCCAGACCGAAGAGCTGCCGGTCCGGCCCTTCGCCCGCTCAGGCAGCGTCGTCCGCTTCGCCGTCCAGCGCGAGCGCGGCGTGCTGATGAAGGTCCGCTTGGCGGACGGCAGTCCGCTGCCGGCGGGCGCCGAGGTACGGATCGATGGCAATGGCGCCGGGGCGGTCGCCGTATCGGGCGGCGAGGTCTACCTGCCTTTCGTCGCAGGGCCGATCCGTCTGCAGGCGCGCTGGCCCGGCGGCGCCTGCGCCTTCACCGCGCTCGTGCCCGACGACGGCGACCCGCAGCCCCGTCTCGACGGCCTCGTCTGCCGCGCGGGAGGTGATTATGCGGCGCGCTGAGCTCTGCGCCCATGCGGCGGCGATCGCCCTCGCGCTCGGCCTGCTGCTCGCATCCGCGCCTGCACGGGCCGCCTGCACGGTCAGCAGCACCGGCGTGGCGTTCGGCGCCTACAACCCGCAGAGCGGAACGCCCGACGACAGCACCGGCACGATCCAGGCCGACTGCCATCCCAGCGACCATGATATCCAGGTCGATATCGGCGCCGGCCTCTCGGGCAGCTTCGCCACGCGCAGGATGAGCAGCGGCGCGGCGACGCTCAACTACAATCTCTACACCAACGTGGCGCGCACGATCGTCTGGGGCGACGGTACGGGCGGCTCGTCAAACCAGATTCTAACCAGCGGCTCGGTCTCAGGCGGCACGCGGCGCTTCACCGGAACCGTCTACGGTCGCATCCCGGCCCTCCAGAACGTGCCGGCCGGAACCTATGGCGACACGCTGATCGTGACGCTCACCTTCTAGGCCGTCGTCAATTCGCCAGCGCGGGCGCGCTCGATCGTGGCGATGTCGATTTTTTTCATCGTCATCATCGCCTCCATCGCCCGCTTGGCGGCCTCGCGGTCGGGATCGGCCATCGCCTCGAGCAGGACTCGCGGCGTGATCTGCCAGGAAAAGCCCCAGCGGTCCTTGCACCAGCCGCAGGCACTCTCGGCGCCGCCATTTTGGGTGATCGCGTTCCAGTAGCGATCGGTCTCCTCTTGGTCCTCGGTCACGACCATGAAGCTCACTGCTTCGTCGGGTGTGAAGTTCGGGCCGCCGTTGAGGCCGACGAAGGCTTGGCCGAGAACGGTGAACTCCACCGTCAGCTCATTGCCTTTCTCGCCGCCGGGATAGTCGGTCGCCGCCTCGTGCGCCGGGCCGACCCGGCTGTCGGGGAAGGTCGCGGCGTAGAATTCCGCCGCCTCGCGCGCCTTGCCGTGGTCGAACCACAGGCAGGTGACAATCTTGCTGCTGGTCATCTTTTTCTCTCCTTCTCAGCGATTCGGGGCGACGAGCGCGAAATGG